>CAZFEZ010000006.1:8344-19039 GCA_964518225.1 uncultured Methanosarcinales archaeon
TGACATATTTATAAACCTTTTTCATAACTTTTAAATAGAATCAAAAATTTTTATTAATATGGAATTTAAATCACTAGAAAACAGCATACCAAAAGAGCTATTTGAAATTCTTGAAAAAGAAGTAACAGGGCTGAGGCCCGCGCAGGAAAAATCAGTCAAAGCAGGCCTTTTGCACGGCAGAAACCTTTTGGTTTGCACACCTACAGCATCGGGAAAAACACTTATAGCTGAGCTGGCAGCACTAAAGTCAATCGTTGAAAATAAGGGAAAAGCAGTTTATATTGTGCCACTGAAGGCCCTGGCATATGAAAAGTACAGGGATTTCAAAAGAAGGTATGATAAAATCGCAAAAATAGCCCTGTCAATAGGGGACATAGACTCATCGGACCCCCACCTGTCAGACTATGATTTAATAGTTACTACATCAGAAAAGCTCGATTCCCTGATCAGGCATGGAACTCCCTGGATGGCGAGCATAAAAACAGTGATAATAGACGAAATACATCTGCTGAATGACGCTGGACGAGGACCCACATTGGAAATACTACTGACCATCTTAAAGCAATTGTTAAAAAATTCACAATTCATTGGATTGAGCGCTACAGTAGGGAATGCTGAAGAGCTTGCTGAATGGCTGGATGCAGACCTGGTTGTTGACGACTGGCGGCCCGTAAAGCTGCACAAGGGAATTTATTATGACGGAAAGATTGAGTTTTATTAAGCCAGCCCCAACCCTTTAATCACAACTTCTGAATTAAAAACTTGCAAGTCTTTGTATCCCTGCCCCGTGCCTATATACAGGATTGGCTTTTTGGTTATGTAGCTAACAGAAACAGCTGCCCCGCCTTTTTCATCTATGTCGGCTTTTGCAAGGATAATTCCGTCAATGCCAACGGTATCATTAAATGTTTTCGCCTGCTCAACGCAGTCATTTCCAGTTATGCTTTCTCCTACAAATATCTTAAGGTCAGGCTTGGCAACCCTTATTATTTTTTTCATCTCGTCAATTAAATTTTGGTTTGAGTGCATCCTTCCGGCGGTGTCTATCAGCACAGCATCAGCATCTTTTGCCTTTGCATGTTTTATGGCGTCAAAAGCAACTGCCGCGGGGTCAGAGCCATAATCATGCCTGATTAATTTTATTCCAATCCTGTCTGCATGCAGCTGCAGCTGCTCTATAGATGCCGCCCTAAAAGTATCCGAAGCTGCCAAAACACATGAAATATTTTTTTCTTTCATCATACTGGCAAGCTTTGCAATGGTTGTCGTCTTGCCGGAGCCGTTTATTCCAAAGAAAGCAATTACATAAGGCTTTTCCGTCTTGTTTTTTATCTCTTGAATTAAATCCAGATTGCTTGACTGGAACAATCCTTCAATAGAGCTCTTTAATGTCCCCCGGATTGTTTCCTCAACTCTTGTCCTTTTAATTGGCCTTTCAAAAAGCTCTTCTTTCAGGTCGTTTTTTATCTTCCCAATAACCTCAACGGCAACGTTGTTTTCCATTAATGCCAGCTCCAGCTCCCAGAACAGCCTCTCAAACTGCTCTTCGCTTATCCTTGTCGTTATAATCTTATCTTTTATGGCTGCGAAAAAGCCCTTTTTTTCCTGCCCTTTCTCAATTATTTTCGGGGTTTCCCCAATGAATTCGTTTAATGGCTCTTTTATCTCCTGTTCAGGTGCTTGTTTTAATTGTTTTTCATGTTTTTTTATTGTGCGGCCTGCCCCTTCATTTGCTTTAATGTGTTTAATCTTTTTATCTTCAGCTTTTTCATGTTCTTTTATGGTTTCTCCATGCTCAACAGCTTTTGATATGGGCTCTTTTTTATGATCAAAATGCCCCGGCTTTTCTTCCGCAATTTCCGCTCTTTTTTCTTCAGCAATTTTTTGCTCTTCTTTGCCAGCAATCTTATCTTTTATCTTGGCAAAAAATCCTTTTTCTTCTTCTTTCTTAGGCTCTTCGGCTGGCTTTTCTGATATTCTTTCCCCTACTTCGCCCTCTTTTTCTACGCCTTCAGAAATCTTTGATATTGCGCTTTTCAGCTTTTCCTTCAAAAATTTGAACATTTTTTGTATCCTTTAAAGATAAAAAGAAATTTATTTTTGGGCTGCAATCTCTTGGAGCTGCAGCTCAATCTGGGATGCATAGCCTGTCATTTTCTCAAGCTCTTCAATCATCTGCTTCTGTATGCCCTTCACCTCTTCAATCTGATCCTGGATAAGCTTTTTTGTCGAAGCATTGTCTTTTTTTACTACAACATTTGCGCCTATGTTCACGAGCAGTTCTGAAGTATCCTTAATGACTGCTCTTGCGAAAATACCGGAGCTTATAGGCACAAATATCTCATTTCCTGCCTTAACTTTGTCCAGTTCATCAAGACTGCCCCTGGTTACGCTCAAATCCATAAGCTGATGCGTAACCATCTCTAACTGTTTCTGCAGCTGCTTTATGTTCTGGTCAATAACCTGAAACTGCATGTACATTTCCTGCGCTTTTTTTTCCTTGTCGTTCATGTCACTTCAGTTTTTTCTCCACTTTTTTGTACATCTCTGCGTAAACTACGCCCATTGGCAGCCCTTCATGTGTTCTTTTTATTGTTTCTGCCAGTAAAGGCGCTATAGATATAACCTTAAGCTTGCTTGTCATTTTTTCCTTCGGAAATCCGATGGTATTTGTAACAACCACTTCCTTAAGTTTTGACTTAGCTATCCTTCCTATTGCAGGGCCTGATAAAACGCCGTGTGTCGCAAGGGCATAAACCTCTCTAGCTCCGAATTTAATCAGTATATCGGCAGCTTCTGCTATTGAGCCTGCTGTGTCTATAAGGTCATCCACCAGAATCGCGGTCTTGCCTTTAACATCGCCTATCACATGCTCAACAGCGGCAACATTAGGCGCCGTCCGTCTTTTGTCCACTATCGCAATCGGGGCATGGAGTATCTTTCCGTATTCCCTTGCCCTTGCAGCCCCTCCGGCGTCAGGACTCACTATAACAATGTCCTTGAGATTTTTGCCTGCAATGTAATCGGCAAATAACGGCACTACCTCAAGATTATCGCTTGGTATGTCAAAAAAACCCTGGACCTGAGGAACGTGCAGGTCGAACATCATCACCCTGCCAACTCCGGAAGTCTGAATCATGTTGGCAACAAGCTTTGCAGTAATCGGCTCTCTTGGCTTGGTTTTCTTGTCCTGCCTGCAATATCCGTAATATGGGATAACCGCAGTTATCTTTTCCGGGGAAGACCTCTTTAGCGCGTCAACCAAAATCAGCAGTTCCATGAGATTCAGGCTTGCATCCGGGGATGTTGGCTGCACTATAAAAACATCGCAGCCCCTGACGCTTTCAAGCACTCTGCAATAAATCTCGCCGTCACTGAACCTTTTTATCTCAACCGGGGTTAATGGAACTTTCAATATTTTTGCAACTTCTTCTGCAAGCCTTTTATTGGCTGTTCCGGAGATTAATTTGAAATGTTCCTTGAGCAAAATTACACCCTTGTTAGCAGTACTTTAGAAATAAGGGGTGTTTAAAAATATTTGTGTTTTTTATCGCGGGGTGATTAGGAAACATATTTAAATAAAATGCCAAAGCAGCTTTATGGGACTAAATGGCTAATAAAGAAATATCTCCTTCAACATTCATCGGAGTAAGGGGCAGAGGCATAATCTCCTTTGGCTCCGGCCAGCCCGATTTGCCGCCGCCAAAAAAGGTTTTGGATTGTAAACCTGGCTATGATGATTTTAAATACGGATTGATAGCGGGAAATCTGGAATTAAGGGAAAGCCTTGCTCAGGAATTTAAAAAATTTAAGGCAGCGAAAGAAGATTTTGTTGTGACAAATGGCGCTTCTGAGTCGCTGGATTTGGCATTCAGGGCAATCTGCAGGCCTAAAGATAAGATCCTTCTGCATGTTCCTTATTACTACTCGTATAAGCCTCTTATTGAAATGAACCACTTTGTGCCTTCATTTGTAAAAACCAATAAAGGCAAAATAGACATAGAAGATTTTGAGGGAAAAGTTCATGACGCTAAAGCTGTCCTTATTAATTCCCCATCCAACCCCACAGGCAGGGTGCAGGACATAAAAACATTAAAAATCATAGAAAAGGTAACCCAGGATTTGAATATTCCATTGATTTCAGATGAAGTTTACAAAGACCTTATTTATGAGCGTGAAAATTATATGCTTTCCGGCAGCCAGGTTGTAACTATAAACTCTTTCTCAAAAACCTTTTCAATGTGCGGTGCAAGGGTAGGGTATCTGTACTCAAAAAACAGCGCAATCATAAACAAAGTGACTCAGTTAAAGACAATAACGTCAATGAACACCAATGTATTGGCGCAAAGAATGGCCTACCGTGCAACAAAAGTGCCAAAATCTTTTATTGACTCCAATGTAAAAATTTGGAAGCAGAGAAGAGACATTATATACGAGAGGATGCTTGAGCTTGGGCTTGATGTATGGAAGCCCGAAGGCGCATTTTATATACTGCCAAAGATAAAAAATCCGCAGAAATTTGTGTGGGAGATGTTCAAGAAGCACAAGGTGATTACTTATCCTGGCGAATGGTTCGGCGCTGGTGACAGGGTAAGATTCTCTTATGCGTTAGGTATCAAGGAAATTGAAGAGGGCTTAAAGAAGGTAAGGAAGTATCTGGCTAGCCATTGACGGGATTGATTTTCTCCTCAATTTTATCATCTTCCTGCCGCTTCTTCATCAAAATCTCTATCTCTCCAAACGGAGATTCCTGCATAAGGTCGATCTTGTTTTGCTGCGCTAAATGGAGCAGGGGTATGAAAGTGCGCACTTTGTCTTCTTTTGACTCAGAAGGCAAAAGCTTTGTAAATGTCAACTTTCCGCCCAATGCCTTGAAAAAGAAGGATTTTATTTGGCCATAGACTTCCCTTATGATCTCAGTCACATCCTTTTTCTTTTTGGGAGCCTCCAGGTTAAGCGGCGGAATTGAATGCAGCAATCTCCTTTTCTTCACTTCCAATGCCTTTTCCAAAGCCTCAACCAGGTCAAAAATAGACACTTTTCTCTTTCTTGGCTGCGGTGTTCTTGGTATCAAAGAGGGTATTCCGTCCAGTTTGTGCATCTCAGTTGTCTCCTCAAATCCAAGCTCTTCCATTTCTTCTTCCACCCCGATCAAAAGCCTGTCCAGCTCGCTTAAATCCTCTCCCACCAGCCTAGTGGATTTTATCTTGAGCAGAATGGCAGCTGCCAACAAAACCTTGCCGGAAACTCTGAAATCATGATCCTTAAGGCTTCTCAGCATGTCAATGTACTTCTGGGCCAGAATGCTTACGTCTATGTCCCACGGGTCCATCTGCTCGCTTTTTACAAGCTCATAAAGTATGCTCTGCCAGGTTACTTCATCGGCTTTTGAAAACAGTATGCTGAAAATTCTTTCATGGGGGTCCATAGGCTGTTTTTATGAGTTAAGATATATAAAGTTATTTATTATAGAGAATTCTTGAAAATGTCAAAATTTTCAAGTATTCTCTAAGAGAACTTTGAATGAAAACGTGAAATTAATGTATTATACTCACGGACAATAATTATTATGCAATAGTTGTCCGTTCGTAATATGGCCAAGGACAGATTTATGCTCAAAAACTTGTGTCCTTCACTATATTCAAAGTTCTCTATGCAGTAGAAATATACCGATGCCTTTAGTTTTGTCAGGCACAGGGAATCTCTCTCACCAATATGGCACTAAAAGGCGCTTTTTTAGGTCTTGGTGCAGCATTTTTGAAAAAGCATTAGCGCCCTTTATATTTAGATGCCCCGCATTATCAAAATATTCTGGATTTTCAAAAAAGACATCATAATAGTCTAAAAGATAATATTCAACCCCTGAAGCCTTAATCTGCGGCATTATATTGCTATAATACATTCTTTTTGATATATTCAACAGGTGTATATCCCTATCATACTCTTTGCTTACTGGATAGATAATGAGCACTATTTTGCTATCGTTCTTAATCGTGTCAAGTGATTTTAAGAAGAATGTCCACGAAGAGTTTTCAGGTATTAAATTTTCAGCAGTTGTTCTCTTTCTAAAATCACGAAAATCCCTTGCCATTTTCATCCTTTCCTCTTTTGAGTATCTGGAAAAATCACCCGATGCATTGTACCACCCTAATGCACTTTGCGAACTTTGTCGCGCGCTTTCGCTTTGGTTTATTAGGAAAAAATTGGCGCCATGCCCTATCACCGGCATACATTTAAGAGCTCTATCAATTATGCGGTTTTCAGGCCCGAACTCGTTGGCAGAAAAACATGTTTTGCGAGTGCTTGTGAAATTGATTTGTTGAGTATGGTTCTTGTTAATGACTTCTATCAGATTTCCATCCAAAGGTCTGATATTATCGCTGACTGTTGAGGTGAATATCACCATGTCTATCTCAAAAACTGCCGTATCTATCTTAAAACCATTCTTTTTTAGCCAGCTTAATCGGTGGAAACTGTTTACATGGTTCAGTCCAGAAGCGCCAAAGTTATATGAATCTGGGATATACGCTGGATTTACGTCGTTTTGGGTATGCGACGAGCCAAAAAATGCGACATTTAGCTCGTGTTCTGAAAGATTAGTTAACGTAATAAACCCTGTTGTTTGTTGTGGGGCGGCAAGCGCGACTCTTTGATAAACAGAATTAATTGTTACCAATGCAGTAAGCAATATAAAAATAAATGACAATATTCTTCCGATAATCCCCATAACTTTTTTTTTGGATTCCATTTAAAATTGCATATATATGAACTGCTGGTTTTCAAAAACACCAAATATGAGTATTGCAACTATGAGGCTAATGTAAACTGCCCATCTAACTAATATTGTTTTTTTTGAGAGGGGGAACGCAGCCGGATGCGCTTGCATATAATGCGCCAGTTCTGCTATGCCGAAGCCAACAAGGGCAATGAGAATATGTATATTAAGTATTGGATTGGGAAGATGTGCAGCAATGAGTTTTAAAATCAATGTTAGGGTGAGTGTTAAGCAAAAATAGCCAAACCATTGCATTAATGCAGAAACTTTAGCAAAAGCATTGATGTTTGCCAAAATGAGAGCCACGCCAATTAAGAGAAAAATATAAAACAGACTGGAGGTAACCTCGTCAATCCCCAAGAGCCCGAAGAGCGACATGCCTGCGATTACAATAGTTTTTTCTGCCATTGAGCATCCTAATGGAAAATTTCGCAGATTCTTTTTGTCGTAAAGGGATACAAAGAATAGGAAAGGCAGCAAAGCATACAGGAAGGATGAGAGCCCTTCTAATGCATCCGGTGAAGAAAAATATGTCAATATAGTGCGCAGTACAAAAAACCCCTCTTCAATCGAACTAGACCTGAAGAATATCCACGCCAGATTAATGAGCAAATATGTTGTGGCTATCATCAGAATGGAATGCAGAGTTGGAAACTTGCCAAATCCTATCCTTTCATTGAATCTATTTCGGAATGGAAGGGTTATTCTTGATATGATTATGTACGACCCATGCAAAAGTCCCCAATAGACAAATGTCCAATTAGCACCATGCCAGAGTCCGCTGACAAGGAAAACAATAAGAATATTGATTCCCCATCTTGCAAATGTTATCCTATTTCCGCCTAAGGGAATGTATACATAATCCCTGAACCACGACATTAAAGACATATGCCAACGTCGCCAAAAGTCTGCGATTGACTTGGACATATAGGGCATCTTAAAATTTTCAACTAGTGAAAAGCCAAGGATTTGAGCTGCTCCGCGTGCAATATCCGTATAGCCGGAAAAGTCAGTGTATATCTGGATTCCGAACAGGATAGTGGCAAAAAATAATTCGGAACCGTTATATGAACCGGGAGCGTTATACACCAAGCTGACATAATCGCTGAGTTGGTCTGCTATGACAACTTTTTTAAAGAATCCAAAGAGCATTAGCAAAGCCCCTTCTTTAACCGTATGCAAATTGAATAATTTAGGCTTGCGGAACTGGGGCAGGAGAGCCTGGGGCCGTCCTATGGGGCCTGCAACAAGTTGAGGGAAGAACATTATGTATGATGCATAAATCCCATAATGGCGTTCGGCCTTCTGATTGCCCCGATATACTTCTATTAAATAACTTAGACTCTGAAACGTGTAGAAAGAAATGCCAATTGGAAGCAGGAGGGATAAGGCACGGACTGAATAATTCCAGCCTATGAACCTGGCAAGAAGATTTAAGTTAGAGCCAATAAAGTTAAAGTACTTAAAAAGGAAGAGAACAGAGCAATTGGCCAGGATGCCGAAGATAAACAAGAATGTTTTGTATTTTCCTTGCTTTGCCCCCATCCCTATAGCAATCAGATAATCTATAGTTACTATTAAAAAAAGCACCAGAATATATACGGGCACAAATGAAAGGTAAAATATGCAGCTGACGAGCAGCAAATAGCTCCAGCGAAACTTATCTTGCACGAGGTAATAAAGAATTGCAACAACGGGAAAAAACACTAAAAAATTTATTGAGTTGAATATCAGCGATCCTTCCATCCTAATCCTCTTGGTTTCTCAGGCTGCATGCTTGGCATCACCTATTAACAGCCTTGCATGAATTTCTGCGGCAGTATAAAAATTTATTGTTGGGGCATACTCAGAAAAAAAGCCAGTTTTAACTGAACTTTTGATAATCACCACTATCCTAGCATTAAATTCAAAATTATCTGCAAAACTTAATTATTCAATTCTTTTAAAGCAATAGCCTATTTTTGAAAATCTGTTGTCTTCGGCAATCCGTAACCGGAGGGCTATCCTAAAAGCTGGCGAGGCATCAATAACTGCATAGATGACGGCAGGCATGCTTCACCCGATTACCCAGTGAAAAAGTGAAAAAGAAAAGATATATAAAGCCGTTGTCCAAAGATTATACTGTTTGTGATGAAAACTCCCAAACTATCCAAGCACGACAGGTACGTTTTAGAGCTAAAAAACAAAATAAAGGACAGCTATGATTCTATATCTGTAAATGTTCCCTTGAAGCACTCAAAGCGCTCTTTAGGCGAAATTGACATAATAGCGCGGAAAGGCAACCGGCTGGACTTGTATGAAGTCAAATGCTCTTACCGCATCTTAAAGGCTAAAAAGCAGCTGAACAGAATCAAGAAATACCTGAATCTGAAGAATGCAGGAAGTTATTTCTACTGCGGAAATTCTAAATTACTAGTCATAGTATAGCAAAACCTTTTTATACACTTTATTAATACGAAAACCTTATTTTGGGCCTGTGGTCTAGCGGTTATGACAACACCCTTACAATGTCCAGGCTTAGGAGCGGTGTAGGTCACCAGTTCGAATCTGGTCAGGCCCATTTTATAACAAAATCATTTAAGCGATTCAATAAAATTCCAATTAAAATAATAAAAATTACATTAACAAAAAATAAATGCAATAAAATACGTCGCTTCCCAGCATCTGCCAAAGTGATATTGGAGCCCAGCTCAGGAACGTTTGCCTTGCCATAGTAAATAAATTGGCGCTGAGTAGAACAGCAAAAAGCTTTCACAGCATAATGCCAGTGACATGGTGAGCGAGATTGTCGCGAACCTCGCATGTCAGGCGCATAATATTTTGCCGAAAGCGGATTGAAAATAAATTCACTTTATATCCAAATTCATGTTTGCGCGAGTGATCTAGTGGCTTAACCTTTTTTGATAAAGGTACAAAAAAAGGTTCCGCAGATGATTGGGCCTTGCCAAGGCTCCCACCCGGGTTCGAATCCCGGCTCGCGCATTTTTGTTAATTAAAACTTCTCACAAGATTTAAAAACTGTATAGTGGTAACAACTATTATGACTCATTTAGGCGAGCTTGTAAAACAAGAAATGGATAAACGGAATTGTGGCAGGGGTTATAATCCGAAAACCGAAACTTATACGTCATGGTATAATATTTTAAAATTTAAAGTGAAATACGAGCAAGAGTTGGATGAAAGAGATAGCACGGGATATCTGATGTATAGGACTATGCACATTCAAAAAAGGAGCCCATTACAAACTGCAGCAACACTCTATCATGAAATACAGCATGCCGATATGCTTCCAGCGAATTTAGCATCAATAATTGCAGTCCAGCTAGGATTTTATTGGTATTTTGTTAGTGAACTTGGTACAGGATTAATACCCCTTAGCGCATCTGCTCTGGCTTCATTCTCAATTGCTAAAATTTTTGATAAGGCAGTACTCGATAAAATAGGTGAATTTTACGCTGATTATCGGACATCAAAAAAATTTGAGGGTATAACTTAATCAAATTTGGTTTATACATTTTTGCTCGCGCATTTATATTCCATTTGAAAGCGCCAATGTTTAAAAGACGCTTGGATTTGGCTAAGAGATGAATGAAGTACCTAGACATCAGCTTTTGTTAAGCACTATAGGGCAAAGGAAGAATGCTCTGACCTAATAGATAAACTAGTAGATGATGCCAAAGCTGGCAAAGAGCAGTTAGTTTCTTCTTTCATTGTTATTGGAGAAATTATCCCTGTTTTTGATAAATGGACAAGGCGCAAATTTATTTCTCAGGATATGTGGCTAGCTTAAATTATTTTAAGGATATTATTCTCATAAATTTATCCCAAAACCAACCGAACATTTATATACAAGTTAATAAGTGATTGGAATATTGGTGGGTGGATGTTAAAAGAGGGTGATTTATTTTGTAATCTATTTT
>CAZFEZ010000007.1:0-10030 GCA_964518225.1 uncultured Methanosarcinales archaeon
TGAAGCCTATGATGCCTGCCTTGGAAGCAGCGTAGTTTGTCTGGCCAAAGTTGCCATAAATACCCACAATGGAAGAAATGCTTATAACATGTGAATTTTTTTCGAGCAACGGCAGTGCATTTTTTGTGATATTGTAAATGCTGTTAAGATTGACTTCAATTACCTTGCTCCATTCTTCCCGCGACATTTTTCTCAAAGTCCTGTCCATAGTAATTCCTGCATTGTTGACAAGAATGTCCAGCTTTCCAAACTTTTCTTTTATTATATTAAACATATTAGCAACATCATCAAAATCAGAAACATCAGCTTTTAGGGCAATGCATTCCCTCCCAAGGCATTTTATCTGCTCAACTACATTAATTGCAGACTTCTCGTCCCTGTTGTAATTGACAATAATGTTTGCCCCGTTCTTTGCAAGCTCTATTGCAATGGCTTTGCCTATGCCCTTGGAAGCGCCCGTAACTAAAGCTATTTTGCCATCAAACATCAATCCACCTTCCTCAGAATATGGACAGTAACAGTGCTCCCAGCACCTCCAATATTTTGTGCCAAAGCATAGTCCACATTGCTTACCTGCCTCTCCCCAGCTTCATTCCTCATCTGCTTTACAAGCTCATAAATTTGGCTTATGCCTGTAGCGCTTATAGGATGTCCCTTCGCTTTCAAGCCTCCACTTGTGTTGACAGGAAGCTTTCCGTTTAGGTTTGGCATACCCTTCCTTATCATTTCCTTGGCTTCGCCCTTATTACAGAATCCCAAGTCTTCATAGGAAATCATCTCTACAGATGTGAAAGCATCATGCACTTCAGCAATATTAATATCAGAAGGATTAACTCCAGCCTGCTTATATGCTTCCTGCGCGGCAAGCTTTGAGGCATCCCAGGATGTCATATCCTCTCTTTCAAAAGGGCTAAGGCTGTCTGTTTCTTCAGCAGATCCTGCAATTTCTATGTCAGTCTTGTCCTTTGACAATACTAATGCAGCCGCGCCATTGGCAGGAATGCTGCAGTCAAAAAGCCTCAACGGAGAAGCAACAACAGGAGATTTTTTTATTTCTTCCAGCGAAACCTTTTTTTTATAAAACCTCGCCTTTGGATTAAGATAGGCATTTTGATGGTTCTTGTAAGCTACTAACGCAAGGTCATCAGTTGTTGCCCCGTATTTTAACATATACTGCTGCGCAACCAACGCATTTTGAGCCGGAAAATTAAGCCCTTCAGTCTGCTCATATACTCTTTCGGCACCCATCAACATCTCATCTGTAATTCTTTTGCTTAAGTTTGAAACCATTTTTTCAAATCCCATGACCAAAATGTTGCTATAGTCGCCTGATTTTTGCACCTTCACAGCAGTCCATAAAGCTGTGCCGCCGCCTGAACAGCCAGAGGGAACAGATATTATCGGAAGTTTCTTTTGGAACATGCTACTAATCATAGAAGCGCTGTGCCTTTGTCTCTCTCCATTGCTTAAAATATCATTGTTTGAAATCACAATTGCACCCACATCATTCATAGAGATATCGGCATCGTCAAGCGCCTCAAAAGCAGCTTCGTAAACCATTTTAGCAGAAGAATCTTCCTGTATTCCAAACTTAGTCATTCCGATTCCTTTTATGAACATTACTTAATCACCTTTGAAAGAAGCTTCTTCATTTTAGACTTCACCTTATCCACTGATGTTATTTTTGGGGTTCCTTTTGTTGTAAGAAGTTTTTTTAGCAATACAATCTGCTCAATCTCATCTATTTTTTCATCTATTTTTGCAATTGGAATGGATTTTAGTTCCTCTAATTTCTTGATTGCACAATCCCCCAATGCGACAAGCCTTTCTTTTCTTTCCAGCATACCATCAGTAATTACTGATCCCATGACAAGGTTTATTTTATCACCCCTTAAACCAACAAGCTTTGATGTGACATTGTACATCATGTTTAGGCATGCAGGGCAGGACTTTCCATCAAAAACTTTTATGTCAGGATGAGGTGTTTCGTCATGTATTGGCTGCTTTATAGGGTATTTCAAAGCATCTAACTCATTACCTACGATTTCTATATCTTTAACCATAACTCCATTTAAGGATGAATTGACATAAGGCGGAATAGGGAGCATTGTAATTTCGCAAAAGACTGCATCAAGAGCAGAGGCATTTTTGCCAGCTAATATCAAATTCAGGAAAGCAGGTTCTCCTAATACCAACGGACCCTGGCCTTGCATTCCATTGGTTGCATCTGCTATTGTAAACACATTCATTAACTTTGCAAGCTTAGGAAGTGTATTTTCTATATCATCAAAATACATTAATCTTTGGGTTTTTTCATCAACGAGCCTTGACAAGTTTTCAATAGCGCCGGAGATGCCCAGTTGAAAATTAGTTTTCATAATTGGCGCATTTATGATTTTTCTTTTCAAAGCCTCTTTGAATATGTTGAATTTGTACCCATCAGACTCAATTTCTTCAAAAGGACCTTTAGATATGTCAGCAAAGGCTATTCCATGCTTTTTACAAACATCAGAGATGCCTGCCTTAGAAGCGGCATCAACTACATTGGATCCAATAAGCGCCTGTTCTGCCACCAAGATATTCTCTTTTTTAATCCCATACCCAAACAGGACAGTTATGAGTGCGTCAAGAAAATCTGGATTTGTAGTTATTGCCTGATATGGATAAGCTGCCGTTATTATGCTAGGTTTTATCAAAATTTTGTCTTTTGTCCATAAATCTATCCCACTGACAAGGTCTATAGCGTTTTTTATTGCTTCATAAGTATCATATTTTACTTTAACAACAGAAACAGCATCTTCTCGTTTTGCTTTTTGCTCAATATAGCTATCTCCTATATTATATTCTTTCATAGTTTTTTTTGGAAGCCTGTTGCCGAATTCGTCCTGTAGAAGAATAATATTATATGGGATAATCGGGTGCATGGGCGAAGGAATGGTAACTTTTGTAATCCCAATTACCTTAATTTGGGTGCCTTTTTGCTTCGTAATATTTCCTTTGCAATAAACACATTTTTCAATAGGATAAATCCATTTTTTGCTACACTTCTCACAAACCCATCTTATTATCATTGCATTACCTTCCTCAGAATATGGACAGTAACAGTGCTCCCAGCACCTCCAATATTTTGTGCCAAAGCATAGTCCACATTGCTTACCTGCCTCTCCCCAGCTTCATTCCTCATCTGCTTTACAAGCTCATAAATTTGGCTTATGCCTGTAGCGCTTATAGGATGTCCCTTCGCTTTCAAGCCTCCACTTGTGTTGACAGGAAGCTTTCCGTTTAGGTTTGGCATACCCTTCCTTATCATTTCCTTGGCTTCGCCCTTATTACAGAATCCCAAGTCTTCATAGGAAATCATCTCTACAGATGTGAAAGCATCATGCACTTCAGCAATATTAATATCAGAAGGATTAACTCCAGCCTGCTTATATGCTTCCTGCGCGGCAAGCTTTGAGGCATCCCAGGATGTCATATCCTCTCTTTCAAAAGGGCTAAGGCTGTCTGTTTCTTCAGCAGATCCTGCAATTTCTATGTCAGTCTTGTCCTTTGACAATACTAATGCAGCCGCGCCATTGGCAGGAATGCTGCAGTCAAAAAGCCTCAACGGAGAAGCAACAACAGGAGATTTTTTTATTTCTTCCAGCGAAACCTTTTTTTTATAAAACCTCGCCTTTGGATTAAGATAGGCATTTTGATGGTTCTTGTAAGCTACTAACGCAAGGTCATCAGTTGTTGCCCCGTATTTTAACATATACTGCTGCGCAACCAACGCATTTTGAGCCGGAAAATTAAGCCCTTCAGTCTGCTCATATACTCTTTCGGCAGCCATCATAATCTCATCTGTTGTGTTGACGGAGTTGTTTGATAACAACCTTTCGACTCCAACAACCAGTGTATTATTATAACCCAATTTATTGGCCGTCCATAATGCAACCCCAC
Organism: uncultured Methanosarcinales archaeon; assembly: GCA_964518225.1. Classification (GTDB taxonomy): domain Archaea; phylum Nanobdellota; class Nanobdellia; order Woesearchaeales; family GW2011-AR4. The sequence goes on from CAZFEZ010000007.1 coordinate 3,943, forward strand.
CACCTCCACAAACAGCTGTTGAGGTGAGTATAGGAACTTTCTTTTTAAGAATGCTGCTCAAAACAGACGAAAACAATCTTTGCCTTTCACCATTAGTTTCTGTATCAATAGCGGAAACTACTATAGCATCTATATCTTCAAGCCTAAAATCAGCATCTTCCAAAGCTTCCATTGTAGCTTCATAGACTAACTCCTGGCTTGTGTCTGTCTGTGCTCCGAATTTAGTCATGCCAACGCCTCTAATATACATAGAACCTCCCCCTAATGGGAATGCTTAGCCCTAAAATCTGCCTTATTGACAATAGCCACCATCAGAAGTGACTCTGCAACTAGGCTGTCCTTTACAAATGCCTTGCCCTGAAGAATTGCGCCTCGTTCATCCTGGGCTATCAAATCCATCTCAAATCTAAGCTGTTGATTTGGAAATACTGGTGCCATGAACTTGACTTCCTTGAGCTTGTATGCAAGAACATCCTTTTCTTCATGGTTTGGAATGTTGCTCCTTACAAGGAATGTTGCCGCCTGTCCCATACCTTCAACTGTCAAAGCCCCCGGCATTATTGGAAAGCCGACAAAATGGCCCTTGAAAAATTCTTCTCTCCCAGTTAGATTTTTTGTTGCCACGATCCTAGTAGCACTAAGGCTTAGAATATTATCTATGAATAAGAAAGGCTCTTCGTAGGGTATCACCTTCTTGATATCTTCTGCAGATATCTCTCCTTTACTGTTCTTTAGAGCATTAATTTGGTCCATTTTAGCGGTTATCCTAATTTTTAATTTCTTTAAATAACTTTCTATTATTATACTTTTTAATATATCTATTTTAAAATATAAATTAAATTATCTATATTCATTATTGTAAGGCGCAAACCTTTATATAATGCAATGTAAACTTAGGATATATGGCAAAAGGCAGGAAATCCGGGCTTGAGCTGAATACAAGGCAAAAATTAATGGTAGATGCCCTGAACAAGATCCTAAAACCATTGGAAAAGATATACGTTTTTCTAAAGAGTTCAACTGTTAAAACAAAAGAAACTTTCCCAGTTTTTTACAGATATTTTGGAGCTATATTCAAGCAACATGTAATAACACACAGCAAAGGCTTTTTTAAATCCTCAAAAATAGAGAACATGGGCAGCTTTATAACAGCGAATGTGATCAAAAGGCTGCCTCATGTTGACGAATCTCATATTGAAGAAATTTTGCACAATCCTTCTAACAAGTCATTCTTGGAAATATTGACCAAGGGATTCGGCATTAACAGGGAAAAAGAAAGGACATATACCGTTTTGGGCAATGGCGGTTTTAAGAGAATATTGATTGCAAACAGGGGGGAAATAGCGCTTAGGATAATCAGGGCGTGCAGGGAGCTTGGCATAGAGAGCCTTGTTATATACTCTGATGACGAAAGGGACAGCTTAGCTGTTAAGTTTACAGACAAATCATACAACATTGGAAAATCAAAGAATTATCTTAATATAAAAAAAGTTGTTAATATAGCCAAACAGACAGGCTGCGATGCCATACACCCTGGCTATGGTTTTTTGTCCGAGAATCCAAAATTTGCAAAATTATGCGAGAAAAAGGGCATAAAGTTTATTGGGCCTTCTTATAAAATGATAAAAACGCTTGGAGATAAAGTGGAAGCTAAAAATGCTATGTTAAAAGCAGAAGTTCCTGTACGGGAGGGCGTAAGAGAAAACTTGAGAAGCAACAGGCATGCTTGAAGAGACGCTAGAAGAATCGGGCTTCCGGTTATCCTAAAAGCATCTGCCGGAGGCGGCGGAAAGGGCATGAGAATAGTCAGCAAGGAAGAATATATTTCTGAGGCTTACGAAAGCGCCAAAAACGAAGCTTTAAACGCTTTTGGCAATGACTCACTGTACATTGAGAAGTATCTTGAAGAGCCTAGGCATATAGAATTCCAGATATTGGCGGACAGATACGGTAATATAGTACATTTGGGCGAAAGGGACTGCAGCATCCAGCGAAGGCACCAGAAATTGATAGAAGAGTCTCCAAGCCCTGCCTTGGACAATGAATTAAGGGAAGCTATGGGAAATGCAGCTGTGAATGCAATAATGGCAATAGGTTATGAGGGCGCAGGCACTGTTGAATTTTTATTGGACAAGAGCAGGAATTTCTATTTCATCGAGATGAACACAAGGATACAAGTTGAGCATGGAGTTACAGAAATGGTAACTAATGTGGATCTGGTTAAGGAACAGATAAAACTTGCCGGCGGAGCCAAGCTAACTTACAAGCAGGAAGACATAAAGATAGAAGGGCATGCAATAGAATGCAGAATAAATGCTGAGGATTCCTCAAATGATTTTGCTCCGTCTCCAGGCACAATTGTCAATTACCTGCCGCCCGGAGGTCCTGGAATCAGGATAAGCAGCTCGTGCCACTCGGGATGCAAGATACTCCCGCAATTCGACTCTTTGATAGCCCTTTTAATCTGCCATGGAAGCACCAGGCAGGAGGCGATAGCAAGAATGAAAAGGGCCCTGCAGGAGTTCATAATTGAAGGAGTAAAAACCACAATCCCTTTTCACCAGTCGGTTCTGAACAAAAGACAGTTCTTGAGAGGCAATGCAACAACTTCATTCATTGAAAACAACAGGATAATAGAAGAGCTTAAATGCATAAAACCAAGAAAAGAAGCATTGCCAAAAGCCAAGAAAATATTGATAATCACAACCGCAGTTTCCCAATATTTGGCTAAAAAGCAGCAAACAAACAGCAAATCTAAAGTGAATCCTTGGATAATTGCTGCTAGGCAGGAATCTATGAATGAAGGCAGCTTAGAGGAATAAGGCTTAGTAATTCTGATTCATTAAAACACATGAAGAAAATACCATACGAAATCTATCACTACAAATCATTAACATCCACCCAAGACAAAGCTAAAGAGCTTGCTAAGAAAGGGTTAAGCAACATAGTAGTTTCTGCCGACACACAATCAAAAGGGAGGGGGCGCTTCAAGAGGAGATGGCACTCTTATAAGGGAGGATTATTGATATCTGTTTTATTGAAGCCAAAAAACACACAAAACTTACAATACCTGACTTTTGCAGCCGCAATTGCCATAGTAAACTCAATAAAAAAATTGGAAAATATCAATTCAAACATAAAATGGCCAAATGACGTTCATTACAAGGGTAAGAAATTATGCGGCATTCTGACTGAAGGTGTTTTTGGGAAAGAAAATTATGTCGTCATCGGAATAGGATTAAATGCAAATCAAAAAAAATTCCCCGGAGAACTAAAATACACGGCAGCTTCCCTAAGAATGGTTAAGAACAGAAAAGTAGACACTAAGAAACTTCTAAGGACAGTTATCCAAGAGTTTTTTGCCATATATGCCAGATTTTATGAAAATAATGAACCGGAAAAGATAAGGCATTTGTGGGAAAAGCATTGCGATACAATAAACAAGGAAATAATCGCAGCCACAAAAATTAAAAGAATTAGAGGAAAAGCCATTGGTGTGGACAGTAACTGCAGTCTGCTATTAAGGACAAAAGACAATAAACTAATAAGAATCATAGAAGGGGACGTCAGAGTCAGATACGCAAGGTAAACACGCAATCTTTAAAAACTATACGGCTAACCTCTGCTTTATGGCAATTTTGAGGAACATACCAATACTCAGAAAGCTGATTGATGCGATGTATACAATCCTTATAGTAGTTATTTTAAGCGCAATTGTGGGCCTGATTTTGGCGTTTCCGGTCAAATTGCTGTGGAACTTTGTTTTTGGCCAATTGTACCAAATAAATTGGTTTCAGGCATGGGCTTTGAATGTTTTGGCCGGAATATTGTTTGGAAAACCCGGTGAGAAAAAATGAGCACAATAAATGAAATAAGGTATAAAACTTTATATGAGATTTTATACAAGCAAAGAACAATTTTTCTTGATATATTTATAATATCAATGAGTATTGTTTTCATGGCGGCAATGGCAAATCTGCAAATACCTCTCTGGCCAGTGCCAATAACAATGCAGACGTTTGGAGTATTTGCAGTTGCCTTTTTTTTTGGCTCAAGAAAAGGAATAATGTCAATTGCCGCATATGTTGCTGCAGGCCTTCTCGGATTCGGTGTTTTTGCAGGATATTCTTCAGGAATAAAAGTGGTTCTCGGCGCTACCGGCGGCTACATAATCGGATTTCTGTTTATGGCGTTTTTTGTAGGATGGATGATTGAAAAAGGATACGGCAGAACAAGAAAAAGCATTCTTCTTTGCATGCTTGTTGGGGAGATTATCCTGTACGCATTCGGTTTGACAGGATTATACGTTTGGCTTGGAGATAAAGCAACAATATTGACAACTTTGAAATATGGGTTTTTTCCGTTTATAATCGGAGACACTATAAAGGCGTTTATGGCGGCCGCTTTATTCCCCTATCTGTGGCAAGGGGCAGAAAAATTAGCTAAAAAATGATTATTCGAGTATAGCCAAAATATCCCCTTTATTAACATTGTCGTCTTTCTTGACTTTGATCTCCTTTAAGATACCATCCCTTGGGGCTGTAATGTCATTTTCCATTTTCATTGCCATCAGGGTGAACAGGCTTTGCCCTTGATTTACACTCGAGCCTTGCTTTGCCTTCACATCGTAAATAATCCCAGGCAATGGGGCTGTAATCTCAGATTCCCTATCTTGTATCGCGTGCTTTTTATGCAGTCTTTCAATTGCTGACTGTTCAACATCCTTATTGGTTTCCACCTCGTAAACGTCGCTGCCGCAATGAACAAGAATCTTGCCTTCTTCTGTTTCTTCTACAAAAACCTTGTATTCTTTGCCATCAACCTTGACTACAAGCTCTTCCATTTCTTACAAAGGCATATTGCCATGCTTCTTGACGGGCCTTTTTTCCCTTTTTGACATCAGCATCTCAAGGCACTTAATCAATGAAATTCTTGTGTTTTTAGGCTCAATGACAATATCAACTTTTCCAAGCTTTGCCGCAACATACGGGTTGAGGTATTTTTCCGTATACTGCCCAACCAGAGCTGTTTTTGCCTTTGGATTCCTGTTTATCTCGTCCCTGTTGATGATGCCGACAGCCTGCTCAGCGCCCATTACTGCAATTTCAGCATTTGGCCATGCAAGTACCTTGTCAAATCCCATATCTTTTGAGACCAATGCTATATAAGCCCCGCCATAGGCTTTTCTCAGTACAAGAGATATCTTGGGAACAGTTGATTCTGAATATGAATAAAGGACTTTTGCTCCGCGCCTTATTATGCCGTTATGCTCCTGGTCTGTCCCGGGCAGATAACCGGTTACATCCACTAGATTGATTATGGGAATATTGAAGCAGTCGCATAATCTTACAAACCTTGAGATTTTTTCAGAGGAATTGATGTCCAGGCAGCCGGCCAGCACTCTCGGCTGGTTTGCGACAATCCCAACAGCATTGCCGCTAAGCCTTGCAAAACCTATTACTATATTTGCGGCGTAATTTTCCTGAACTTCAAAAAAAGATTTTTTGTCGAAAACCTCTGCAATGACATCCTTCATATCATAAGGTTTTTTTGAATCTTCCGGAATGATTGCCTCGAGCTTTTTTGTTTCTCTTAATGGATTATCGGAAGCATGATACGGCGGGCTTTCAATATTATTCTGGGGCAGGTAGCTAAGCAATACCTTAATCATATCGAGGCAGTCCTTCTCATTATCTGCAATAAAATGCGCCACACCGCTTTTCTCTCCATGAGGCGCTGACCCCCCCAAGCCTTCAAAATCAATTTCCTCGCCTGTTACTGATTTTATCACATCAGGCCCTGTAATGAACATATGGCTTGTTTTCTTTACCATAAATATAAAATCCGTCAAAGCCGGGGAGTAAGCAGCAATGCCTGCGCATGGGCCCATTATGGCAGAAATCTGCGGCACTATGCCCGATGCCAAAGTGTTCAGCTGGAATATTTTTCCTCCGCCGTCTAATGCAGACACCCCTTCCTGGATTCTTGCCCCTCCCGAATCAAGCAGCCCAATGCATGGGCATCCGCTCTCTAACGCAAGTTCCGTGCTCTGGGCTATTTTCTTGCTGTGCCTCTCCCCCCTCGCCCC
>CAZFEZ010000007.1:10040-18633 GCA_964518225.1 uncultured Methanosarcinales archaeon
CTGGTCGTGCATCTCACCCATAGAGCCGCCCATAAAAGAAAAATCCTGGGCATAAACATAAACTGGCTTCTTGCTTATATTGCCATACCCGGCCACAACCCCATCGCCGGCTCTTTTCTTGGCATCAAGTTCCCTGCTCTGCAGCTCTGAAAAAGCCTGCAGCTCAACAAAGGAATCAGCGTCCAGCAGATATTTCAGGCGTTCCCTTGCTGTCAGCTTTCCCTTTTTATGCTGAATATCGGCAGCATTCTTATCTCTGTTTATCTCTTTGCTCGTATCCAGAAACTCCTTAAGCTTGTTAACCCCCATAAGCCAAGCTTATGAACAGCTGTTTAAAAAGGTTTTTGTGGACAAACTTGACGCACTTTCAAAAGAACCTGAACCCTTTGCTTTCAGTGGTGCCTATTATTCCGCCTTCAACTATCTTAAATAGAATCTCCTTTTCTTCCCTAATGCTTCGGTGTTTTCTTAAAACAACCCTTCTGTTTCCGTTTGGAGTTATCTGAAGCTCTATCAGGCACTTGCTTCCGTACTTTAGGATGTCCCCGCCCACTATATTCACTTTATTCTTGTCGTCAAAATCTGCATACACCTGGTTTGTTATAAGCACAGGTATGCTCTTCTTTCTGGCTATCTCAGTCAGATGGGATATCTGCCTTCCAAGCTCCCTGTTGACATCTTGGACTTCCTCGCTTTTGCCGAGCTCCAAACGATAAAGCATGGCTATTGTGTCAACCACTATAAGCCCCACATTGTCATTTACTATGTCTTTCAGCTTTTCAAACGATTTCTTTTGCTCCGCAAAGCTGGTTGGCTTTAAGAAAATCATATTGTCAAGAATCTTTCTGTAATCCTGGCTTATGTGTGATGTTACCTGCCTCAGCCTTTCAAGGGAAAAGCCCCCCTCGCTGTCAACATAAATAACTTTTTTTCCGGACCTTGCCACGTTTATTGAACACAGCAAACAAAGGACAGTCTTGCCAGAGCCTGCCGGACCATAGATAGTGGTTATGATATCATTCTCGTACCCTCCTCCAAGCAGTATATCCAGTATTTTGCTGCCTGTCGGGGTTTTGTTATTTAGCAGTTCCATAACCAAACGGTACCAGAAGCAATATTATAAAATTTGTGGAAAACTATTAATATACCATTGAAATGACGCAATTTATGAAAAAATCAAAGTCTATCGCAATAACCTCTTTTGTTTTTGGAATGACCTTCTGGCTACCGCTCCTTAATCTTATATTCGGGCTTTTGGCAGTGGTATTGGGATTTAAGGCGCTGTCAAAGATTAAAAAAGGCCCGAAAGTATACGGCGGCAAATGGCTCGCTGTCGGCGGAATAGCACTCGGAATTGCAGTTTATTTAGGCTATATCACTGCATTAGGCCTGTGCTTGGGAGGCTTTAAGGAAGTATGCAAGTCCCTTAACTTGTCTTTCTTAACTTAGGATTAATAGAAATATTTAAAAAACTACTATGCTACTTGCAAAAAATAGGATATAACTGCCATGGAAGACTTCATCATGCTATTGTCCAGCGTACTTTTTGGGATAGTTTTTTCATTCCTAGCCATAATCTTTGCCTTGTTTGTAATCTCAAAGTTCCTGAAGAAACAAACAGAATATTTTAAGCCGGACATAAGCATAGTAATACCTGCATATAATGAGGAAAAGAACATACAGGAATGTTTGGACTCCGTGTTTAGCTCGAACTATCCGCAGCATAAAATTGAAGTAATCGTAATCGATGACGGCTCTACAGATAACACAATAAAAATCCTGAAGAGAAATAAAAATCTGAAAATTCTTAGGCAGAATCACCTCGGCAAAGTCGAGGCATTGAATTACGGAGCATTGAAAGCCTCTAGCGAGTTCATCGTGACTATAGATGCTGACACAATACTGGACAGGAACTGCATAAAAGAGCTGTTAAGCCCATTTGCGGGCAGCAGCATAGGCGCAACCACCGGCAACAATAATGTAAGAAATAATAAGTCAGTTCTGGGAGCTTTCCAAAATGTAGAATACCATTTAAGCAACGTGATTAGGAACAGCTTCTCGAGCGTTTTCAAGAGCGGCGCATGGATTTCTGGGTCTTTGGCATGCTACAGAAAAAATGCATTGCAAAAAATCGGGTATTTCAAAAAAGACACCATGGCTGAGGACATTGATGTGGCCTTGGAGATGAAAAAAGAGGGCTATACTACTATCACAGCGCCAAAGGCAGTGGGCTATACAATTGTTCCTGTCAAATTTAAGGATTTGTACAAGCAGCGTGTCAGGTGGTGGATAGGGACTTTGCAAGCCATATTCAAGAACAGGAAACTTTTCTCAATCAAGTCGCCCGTGCCTATCCTGTTCCTGTATATAACACATTTCTGGTGGACTTTCTTTGCGTTCATATCTCTGCCGATCATAGCATACCAGATCTATTATTGGATGCCCTATAATACCCAGACAATGCTGAACTCCGCAATGTATTTTTTTAGGTGGTTCAGCCTGATGGGGCCGATATATGTGCTTTACAAGATACCTGATTATGGGATATCATTATACAGCATTTTTGGAGTTTTGTCAGGGGTAATGACAAGCATATTGACTGTGGCGGGGCTGAGAATGTTCAAGGACAAATCCAATACCAAGAATTTATTTGCAATATTCTTTTACTTCCCATATACAATAGTTTTAAATATAATAATCTTAATCAGCCTCTTGAAACACAGGTTTTGGGAAAAAAGCTTTTATATAAAGTGAATAATATGGACGTGATTGGCATACTTTATCAATATTTCAATTTGTACGCTGGATTAGCAAGCTCTTTTTTCATAAAGTACAACACCATTGGACGCAGGATACTGGACTTTCTCCACATAATATTTGACAGCATGTTTAACGTACTTTTGTTTATGGCAGTTGTTATATCGGTTTTCTACTATGTGGTGTCTTTTTATGCCATATTAAAGAAGAAAAAAGAACCGAACATGCAAGACCCCGAACTGCAGGACGGCAAACTGCCTTTTGTAACCGTGCAAATTCCCACTTTCAATGAACTGGCTGCAATAAGATGCGCAAAAAGCTGCCTTAATTTTGATTATCCCAAGGACAGGTACGAAATATTAATAGGGGATGACAGCAGCATTCCTGAAATTTCAGAAAAGCTCGACGATTTTGCAAGAGGGCAAAGATCAGTCAGAATATTTAAAAGAAAAAGCAATGAAGGCTACAAGCCGGGAAACCTAAACAACATGCTGAAGCATTCCAAAGGGGAAATTCTTGTTATATTTGACTCTGATTTTGTTCCCCAAGCCGATTTCCTATCAAGAATAGTAAGGCCGTTCATGAGGGACAAAAAAATTGCCGGAGTGCAGGCAAGATGGAAACTAATCAACTCCAACCAAAATTTAATATCTATTTTAGGCGCAACAATAGTCTCCACATGCCACCATATAACAATACCGTTTATGTATAACCGGAGGAAAATTGCCTTCTTATGCGGCTCTGCAGAGGCTGTAAGAAAAGACGTGCTGATCAGCTTAGGCGCATGGGAGAGTGGAAATCTGACAGAAGATATAGAATTCTCATTGAGGCTTCTTGAAAAGGGCTATAAGATAGAGTACCTTGATGATTTGGAATGCGACAGTGAAGTTCCATTCACGCTAAAAGACCTGTATAGGCAGCAGATGAGATGGGCGTATGGTGTTGTTTATTCTTGGAAGAAGCACTTTTTTGACTTGCTGAGGAGCAGGCACATCAACACTATTGACAGGATTTACATGGCAGGCATTTTTTGCAGCGGATATCTTTTATCAGTTCTCTTGGCAGCGCTTTTCATTACAGGAACATTGAGCTTTGTCACTCATGCTCTCGCCCCTATTGAGTGGGGCAAGTTTTTTTATGAGCTGACAAGGAACGTCATATTAACAAGCGGCTTGATTTTTGCAAGTGTTGTTGCATTGTCAAGGGCCAATAAGGCTAAGCTGAGCCTGCCGATGATAGCGTCTTCGTTCAGCTATGGATTGGTTGTGACTTATTATGTAAATGTCGGCATTTTCAAAGCTTTGGCTGAGACGCCGATGGAATGGTACATGCTTAACAAGCAGGGCAACAAATTAATTAGCTGATTTCTTCAATCCGAAAGCATTATTTAATCGCTTGCTTTTTACAAGAAAATGAAGTTACATAGGCATAATCTGATAATTGCGATTATTTCGGCATTCGTGCTAACCAAATTGCTTGCTATTGGCATTTATGGCCAAGTATGGTGGGATTCTTCTGTATACCTTGGGATGGGAAAATATATCTTCTCGCTCGGCAATTCGGGCTTGTGGGAAGACTCAAGGCCAATTGTATGGCCATCCTTATTGGGATTCATGTGGAAAATCGGTCTGAATCCGATCCTGTCTGGGAGGGTTCTGGAAATAATTTTTGGGGGAGTTTGCATTTTGCTGACATATTTAATAGGAAATAAGCTATTTAACAGAAAAACGGCATTATTGGCTTCTTTGTTCCTGGCGCTTTCACCAACATTCTTTTTTTTCAACGGAATAATGCTGACAGAAGTTATATCCACAGCATTCTCTTTGGCAGCAATCTACTTTTTTATCGATAAGAAATATGCGGTTTCAGGAATATTTTTCGGAATAGCTTTCATGACTAGATTCCTGCAGCTGTTTGTGTTCATAGCGGCAATAATCACTATATTGATGCGCTTTGACAGGAGAAAAATCAGGCACCGGGCGAAAATTTTTGCAGGATTTGCGATTGCAATAGGCCCGTTTTTTATCCTGAATCAAATATTGTACGGCAATGCAATCCTCCCGTTTCTGCAGCAGATATCCCTGACAGGCAATAGCGGGTGGGCTAATTATCATCCTGCATGGTATTATTTTATTGAGTTATTCAAGGAAAATTTTCTTTATTTTTTATCAGTATTTGGAATATTCCTTCTATGTAAAAATAAAAAGATTGACAATAAACTTATACCTACCTCATTCATCACGTTTTTCATATTTTTTAGTCATATCAAGCAAAAAGAAATGAGGTTTCTGATTGTCTTATTCCCTTACATGTACCTATTGGTGTCGTATGCTTCATTGTATATCCTGGATAAAGTAAAAATTAATTTGTTAAGAAGGACATTTATGATGATCATTATTTTGTCTTTTGCGCTTTCCGCTTCAAATATCCTGACATATTCTAAAAATGAGCATGGCAAGAGCAGCCAATACGAAGGCCTAATGGCCAAGTTTCAGGAGAATGACGTCAACGGAAGAATCTGGGTTTCCAGCCCGATAATACCTGTTTTAAGCAACAAAAAAATAGACCAGCTTATGTACTATCCAATATTAAATGAAAAAAAGAAGGCGGAGGTGATTAATGAAGCAAAAAGGGCAGATTTTATTTTTATGGATTCCTGCGATCTTGCCTGCAAGCCCTATGATGCTGAATGCGAGGACGGTAAAAAAGAGCTGATAACACACCTTAAACAAACCTTAAATATGCAGTATACAGGAAAATCAAGCCAATGCGAGCAGTTTATTTTCAGAAATTAAACATCATTTCTTTAATCTTATAAAATCCCCCAAAGTGAATCCTGCGCCCTTTTCGGATCTGGAGTTTACAAATTTCTCATCATGGCCTTCAATCAGCTTTACATGCAGAATCTTCTCAAGCTTTTTTGCAAGAGCTATGGGAGGCTCAAAAGCCCCGGTCTCTATCTTGTGAACCAATGACTCCTTTTCATTGATCTTTACCGCAAAATCTTTTTGGCTCAGCCCCAGGGATTCCCGCTTTTTCTTTATCAATTCGGCATAATCCTCGACAATCAGCTCAATTTTCTCCTCTTTTGGCTGTTGGGCATGTTTTTTTATCCACTGCCTGCCCTGCTCTCTTGCACTCGGCCTTCTCACCTGTGCTATCACTTTCCCAAATTTGCTGCAATCCATGCAGACTTCAAGCTCGACCCTTTCTATCAGCGCCCTGGCTAAATCTTCTGCAGGTTTTCCGCACAAATCACAGTTAATTTTAATCACCAATCACAGTTATAATAATTTTTCTGCCGCTTCTTGGACCGTCAAGCTCTGCAAACATAACGCTTTGCCACTGTCCAAGCTCCAGTTGCCCACCTCTTACAGGTATTGTTTCGCTCGACCCCAGCATCGCTGATTTTATGTGGGCATCAGCATTGCCGTCTATCCTGTCATGGCGCCAGATTCCTTTAGGAACGATCTTGTTTAAAGCATCAATTATATCCAAGCATATATTTGGGTCATAGTTTTCATTTATAATTATTGCGGCTGTTGCATGGGCGGCAAAAACACTGCAAATGCCGCTCTTTATTTTTGATTTATTGACGACAGCGTTGATTTCTTCGGTTATGTCTATTAACTCCTGCTTTTTTGCCGTTGATAATATTATTTCATCCTGCATTTTGGGAGAGTGCATGCAAGAATATTTAAATATAATGCTGATTAGCTGCTTTCATGAAAGTAATTGTTATAACGGGGGTGCCGGGCACAGGAAAAACAACCATTGCAAAAAAATTATCAAAGAGGTTGAATTTTCATTATATTAACGCAAATAATATAATCCTAAAGCACAAACTTTCTGAAGGCTATGACAGAAAAAGAAAAACAAGACTGGTTGATATTAAAAAGCTCAATAAAGTATTGTTAAAAGAAATCAAATTGATTAAAAAAACTAAAAAATATAAGGGAATGGTAATTGATTCCCACCTCTCCCATTATCTGCCAAGAAAATATATTGACGTTTGTATCGTGACAAAATGCGATATTAAGGAACTAAATAAAAGGCTGAAAAACAAGAAATTCCATAGGGGCAAGATACTTGAAAACCTTCAGGCTGAAATATTTGACATTTGCCATCAGGAAGCTATTGAAGGAAAGCACAATGTCATGGTCATTGACACATCGAAAATTTCTGGCTATTCAGAATCTAAGAATCTGAAAGCTTCAAAAGGTTTTAATATAAATGAAATTGCCAAAAAGGTCGGTGGTTGAATGTTAGCTAAACGGGTTAAGGGCATTTTGCCAAGCGCCACGCTTGCCATAGATGCAAAAGCAAAGCAGCTCAAAAAGGAAGGAAAGGACGTCGTGATTTTCGGCGCAGGGGAGCCGGACTTTAACACTCCGGACAATATAAAGCAGGCTGCTATAAGGGCAATTAACAATAATGTGACAAGGTATACGCCAGTTGGCGGAATTCCTGAGCTGAAGCAGGCTGTTGCAGACAAGCTCAAAAGAGAAAACAACGTGGAATATGGCGTTTCTGATATATTGATAAGCTGCGGTGGAAAGCATTCACTGTACAACATAGCAATGGCAGCCCTTGACAAAGGAGATGAAGCCATACTCCCTGTTCCTTACTGGGTAAGCTACGAGGAAATGATAAAGCTTGCTGAAGCAAAAGCTGTTTTTTGCAATACTGGCAAAAATTTCAGGCTGACTGCAAAAAATGTAGAGGAGAAAATAACCAAAAAAACCAAAATGCTTATCTTGAATTTCCCGAATAACCCGACAGGAGCGGTTATTAGGTCTGATGAAATTAAAAAAATAGCGAAGCTTGCTGTTGAAAATAATTTTTACGTCATTTCTGATGAGGTTTACGAGCATTTTATTTACGGCAACAATAAGAACTTAAGCATAGCATCTTTGAATGACGGAGTAAAGAATCTCGTTATAATTTCCAATTCCGTCTCCAAAACTTACGCAATGACAGGATGGAGAATAGGCTACAGCGCAGGCCCGAAGGAAATCATAAAGGCAATGGAGAACCTGCAAAGCCATTCCACAAGCAATCCTTCAAGCATAGCCCAGATGGCTGCTGTCGAGGCGCTGAACGGGCCACAGGACAGCGTAATAAAAATGGTCAGGGCATTTGACGAGAGAAGAAAATTTATCCATAGAAGGCTGAATGAAATCAAGGGCATTTCGTGCGTTGAGCCTGAAGGGGCTTTCTATGCATTTCCTGATATAAGCAATACGGGAATGAAGTCGATGGAATTTGCCTCCAGGCTGCTTGAAGAGGCATTGGTTGCCGTTGTGCCGGGAATTGCCTTTGGAAGCGACAGCCATGTAAGATTAAGCTATGCTGCTTCCATGCATGAAATTGAGAGAGGGATTGACAGGATCGAGAAATGGGTAAGGAATAAAATATGAAAAAGCAAATCTCAAGCATGGATCTGCATTTTCTGGTGAATGAGCTTGATACCCTTAAAGATTCCAGAATTGACAAGATTTACCATCCCGAAATAAATCTTATAGTATTCAGCCTGTACAAAACAAACACAGGCAAGAAGATGCTGTGCATTGACATCGGCAAATCTTTCTTCCTGGGGGAAAAGGAGAATTATGGGGAAATCCTCGGCTTCGGGCAGCTGCTGAGGAAGCATCTGGACGGGCTGTTTCTGGTTGATATAGGGCAATTAAAGCCTGAAAGGATTTTGAAATTGTCTTTCGAGTCGAAAGAAGTCAGGAAATCATTGTTTGTTGAGTTCTTCGGGAAGGGGAACGCAATTCTTTGCGACGAGCATAATGTGATAATAAACGCGCTTGAGCGCCACGAGTTCAGGGAA
>CAZFEZ010000008.1:0-18098 GCA_964518225.1 uncultured Methanosarcinales archaeon
ATCAAATTGTCAAAGTTCTCTATATGCCGAAGACTCAAAAGTATCTGGTTTTCATGAGCTGTTAAGTCTGCGTTTGGTACAATATGGAAAATAATTCACTGGACAATGGACATCTGGACATAAACTATTTAAAAGCCCCAGATTTATCTTGGTTTATGACTCTAAAATACCCTATTTTTGAAGTTAAAATTAATAAGAAATTTGCCAGAACACAATTAGTAACATGGCAAAAGAGAAAAGAACTAATATTCAATATATTTAATGACATATCAAGAAAAAATAAATTTAATCAAAGAGATGAAAATCATGTAGATTATAATCTCGTATCACTCAGTGGGGATATAAGAGAATCTTTAAGCGTTTTGCCTCTGAACGAAAGTCTTGAATTAATAGATATGAGAATATTAAATGATGTGGAAAATGCAATAACAAATACAAAAGTTTCTTCTGCAAATTATAGTGGAGCATCATTTATCTGTTTATTTAAAATAGGATTAATCAAACACACAGACATTGAAATTTTTAACAATGGGACAACCTCAACTTTATTTTCATACATTCAAAATGCTAATGCTGGTATGTTACATAAAACTACTTTTGGGGTTATTGTTTCAGAAAGATTGCAAAAGATGTTCCTTATTAAACAATCTTTTGCAGAAACCATAAATGCAAATTACTTTTTATACTATCTCATCAAAAAATCAATTTCTTATCAAGCTAATGAAGTAGATAATACCTTTAAGTTTATCCCTTTGATAAAAGGAAGAGATTTTGATATTAATGATGTTGCTTCTATATATGAATTAGATATAGGAATTAATAGTGACTTAATTAATGAATATAGGACAAAAACAGGGGAGACTGATGCCTTTTATAATTTGGTTTTAAGCAGATTAGCTGGTGCTATACTTGGTACTGGAAGGCAAGTAAAATTTTCAATTTCATTTCAAGAAGAAGGAGATATAGAAGCCAAACAACTTTTTTCTGAATTGTATAATTCTTTTACAGCCGTATATGGAGAGGAGATTGAAAAATTATTTACCAATTTTAAAATTGTATATGAAAGTTTGAATAGCAATGGGATGATAACCATTAATTTTAAGAGGGATTTGAAATATATATATGAACCAGAAAATCAAACTGATAGTTTTAATAAAATTCTTGAGGGATTTGTTTGGCTAACATCTCAAATTAATCAAAACTCTGGGCAAAATGAATAAAGTAAAATTAATATTCTTTGGAAATTCTTATTACATTTTACTGATTGTAATCTCGATATTGATTTTATTACCTACTTTTGTTTTTAAGTTACATAATATTTTTTATGTATTATACAAATTCAATTATAATAGCATTAATACCTCACTATCAACAATATTTGGTGTCCTATTTGCCTTTGTTTTTACAATTCTTACAATTCTGTTTAGCTTAAAAGAAGACAGCGTTTTTTTTAAGTTAATACAAGCTAACAACAGAAATAAAAAATATATAATACATTATTTTTGTATTTCAACTTTTTCTTTGTTTATTGTGTTGATTATATTTTTGTTTTTGACGATAACGTATATACCAGATAATGTTTTAGTTCAAACAGGTTATTTAACAACTCTTTCAAAAATTAATAATCCATTAATATATTCCTTAATTTATTTTATTGAATTTTCTATGATAAATATTGTATTATTACTCATCACTTTTATTATGATTATTAGAGATTGATACTGACTTAATCAATCCTAACCACCGATTAACTCCAACATCTAACTTCAATCCTGCTAATTCACTCGGCACTTTTCCTGTTGTAGTATGGGCTTCTATAAAATTGTGTTGTATGATAATTCCTTGTAGTAATATAGGCGCACTCCATAGCGCTTTCAATCCTCTGAAATCATCAACTCTGTCTTTTATTTTTGAAAAAACAGTTTCAATCCTGACATTATACCTACCTGTCTTTTGATGGTTAATTATCCTATGCTCGACTTTAAGACCATGTAATTTATTGGAATAAAACATTTTCTGAAATGCACTCGGATAAAATTGTGCCGCATCTGTTTGAATGTATTTTGGCAATCCATTCTTTACAATTCTTTTAAGAAATTCTGTCGCATCCTCAGAATTTTGCTCATGTGTAGTATAATAAGTGGCATTAATGAATCTTGTATCCCAATCTACATTACACCAAAATATATCATTTCTACCTTCGCAATCTATCTCAGTTTCATCAGCGTATATTTTGCCTGAAAGCTGGGGCTGTAACTTATTTACAAATTTATGTACTTTTAATACATATTTTCTGCACCAATCCAAAACCGTAACATGAGAGCAGTTTTTTGGTTTATGCCTTCTAAAATGGTTTCTTACTTTCCTACTGCTTAAATTTGAGAAGTAAAGGTCTATGGCTTCTGTTATCTTTTCTTCGCTATTTTTCATCTTGTAGAATCCTTCATCATTTGTAAAGTATTGCTTACATTCAAGGCACTTATACTTCTGAATCTTGCCTCTATTTTGAGTGTTTCTCGTTCCCCATTTAATGTAATTACTTGCCTTACAATGTAGGCATTTTATTATGTTTTCCATAGTACATTAGGTATCTAAACAAGTATATAAATATTTCGGTATCTAAAAATATAGATACCTAAAGTATAGTTTTCGGTATCGAAAAGCTTATATATAAGTTAGGTATCTAACGCATAAATGCAACTACAAAGTCAGATTAGTAGGGAATATAAAGGCAAAAAATATGAAAAGTTCTGGATTGTGATACCTACTAAATTAATTGCAAAATTGGGTTGGAAATCAAAACAAGAGTTAAATGCCGATTTGAAAAATGGAAAGCTTGTTATTAACAAAGAAGACTGGGAAGATTGAACATGACTAAGAGAATTATTGGAACACAAACGAGTGCATTTGGAACATCAGGAAGAATAAATCATGATGCTACTAGATTCTATAATTCAAAAATGTATAAAGACCTTCCTAATAATCATAGTACCCATTTTGAAAAGGAAAATTCTATTTTACCACACCACATAAATAAAATATTCTGCTCTTCAAGCGAGAACATGAAAGAATTACCTGACCACTCAATACATCTTATGATAACTTCTCCACCTTATAATGTTGGAAAGATGTACGATAAAGATTTAAGTTTAAATGAGTACCTAACACTTTTAAAAAATGTATTCAAAGAAACAAAAAGGGTTTTAGTAACAGGTGGAAGAGTATGTATTAATGTTGCCAATCTTGGAAGAAAACCCTATATTCCACTTCATTCGTACATTATTCAGATAATGTCTGAATTAGGTTTCTTAATGCGAGGTGAAATAATCTGGGATAAATCTTCAAGTGCTGGGACTTCAACAGCATGGGGTAGTTGGCAAAGTGCAAAAAACCCGACATTGCGAGATATACATGAGTACATTCTTATTTTTTCAAAAGATAACTATACAAGATATAAAGATAGAAAAAAAGTAAGAATTTGAGGTTAAGCATAGAAAAAAAGACACTATAACAAAAAAAGAATTTATGGATTTCACAAAAAGTATTTGGTCTTTTCCTGCTACATCTGCTAAAAGAATAGGACATCCAGCTCCGTTTCCCCAAGAATTACCAAGAAGATTGATAGAACTTTATTCATTTGAAGGAGACATAATCCTCGACCCATTTATGGGCAGTGGGCAAACTGCTATTGTCGCAATTAAATTAAAGCGCAATTATGTTGGTTATGATATTGATAAAGAGTATTGTAGTTTAGCAGAAAAGAGAATAAAAGAAATAGTTTCACAAACCAAACTTAGTTAATCTTCTTTCCAATATTCTACCCATTTTTTATAAGTATCATATTCTAAAACTTGTTTTTTCCAATCTATATTTATTTTCAAGGTTTCTTTATCTGCAAGCATAATCTCTATTGCTTCTTTCGAAAATTCTACACCACGAGGATTTGTTCCAGCTTTTGGGAGTTTTAAGTATCGTGATTTTCCTAACTTGTTTAATACTCTATTTTGGACTTCTAAAGAAATAAGCGAAAATCCACCTCTTGTGTAACCCCAATTTATTTGAATAAGAATAATATGACATTTTGGTTTATAATTTTCAATGAAAATAGATGCGCTTGAAGCATCAACTGTCCAAACAGCTTTTACTCCACCATTCCCTGTAATAGTTTTTATTGAATATGGCACATCTTTAACTATAACATCCGTTTCTGATTGAGTTATAGGAATACTTGTATTTACATTCTCCTTTCCATATTTATAAATCAAAAGAGCAATTATAACTTTTTCTCTAGAAGAGCCAACTTCCATACCTATCTTTCCAGCTCTTGAACTTTCGAGTTCTGCTATATGAAAAAGTTTTGGTAATTTGCTTTTTATTCTTGAAATGAGGGGCATATCTAAAAATAATTCAGCCAAAGGATTGTCAACCATATAAGAAAATAATTATAGAACCACTATATATAATTACCTTTTACCAAACGTAGACTTAACAGCTCAGGTTTTCATAACCTTTATATATAAGCAACGATACAAAAGCAACAGTCATGAACCGTGACGAGCCCGATTTTGAAAAAAAACTGCGAAAATTCTCAATAGTCAAGCAGTGCCCGATGTGCAGGCAGTTAAGCCTTTCATTCAAAAACAATTCAGTGCAATGCTCGAATTGCGGTTATGAGCAGCAGCTTCCTATCGTGAGGTGAATAAATGAGCTCGCATTTCAAAGACCAGAGGGTTGGAGTTTTTGTTGACGTGCAGAATATGTACTACTCTGCAAAGAACATTTATAATGCCAAGGTTAATTTTGCGCAGATACTTAAAGCTGCCGTAGGCAACAGGAGCCTGATAAGGGCAATAGCCTATGTCATAAAGGCTGATGTGAAGGAGGAGCAGAACTTTTTTGACGCACTGGAAAAGATAGGATTTGAAGTGAAGGCAAAAGACCTTCAGATATTTGCCGGGGGGGCGAAAAAAGGCGACTGGGACATTGGGCTTGCAATGGACACAATCGAGCTTGCTCCAAAACTTGATACTATAGTTATTGTAAGCGGCGACGGTGATTATGTGCCTTTGATACATCATTTAAGGCACGCTTTGGGCTGCAGAATAGAGGTTATAGCTTTCGGAAAATCAGGCTCGGCATTGTTAAAGCAGGAATGCGACTCGTTTATTGATTTGGACATGGACAAGAGACGATACTTGATGTACAGATGAGTAAAAATTTATAAATCATAGTGGTGCACCGATTAAAATGCTCGACGTTGACAAGGATACTTTTGAAAAGGAAGTTCTGGAGAACAGTTTGCCGGTATTGGTTGATTTTTGGGCGCCGTGGTGCGGCCCGTGCAGGATTGTTGGCCCCACCCTAGAAAAGCTTTCAAAGGAGTACCCAACCAAGCTGAAGTTCTCAAAGCTGAACGTAGATGACAATCAGGAGATAGCAGTTCAGTTTGATGTCAGGGGGATACCATGCATGATTGTGTTCAGCAAAGGCAAAGAGCTTGACAGAATCATAGGGGCATATCCTGAATCTGAGCTTAGGAAAAAGATAGACCTGATACTTGCAAAGGTTTAAAAGAGCTGCAGCATACTCCAAAAATATTTTCAAAACGGTAAGAGGCAAAAAAATGAAGCAGGTAAAACCATTTTTTGAGATTGAGGATATAGCCCCTGATTTTGAGTTTGAGGCGCAGGTGCTGGAGAAGAATGGCAGGGAAGCGGATTTGCTGAACAAGAAAGGCTATAAAATAAAAAAATCCGTTTGGAATGGGTTTATGGCATCCTAAAAATGCACGCGGCTTATAAGCATGCTCTAGATTGATATGTACAAGGCGAAACTGTGGGATGAGGACAAGTGGGACATTCATTCAGGCAGCTACGGCCATTCAAAATACGGGAATGCATTTTCTGAAGACAATAAAGCCGATTCAAAGTACCATGAGCAGAAATACGGCTCGAAAGAAAAAGGCTCTGGCTCAGACTACGTGAGCAATCAAAAGCGGGATGAGGAAAATAAGGAAAAGGACAGCCCTTTTGAGGAGCTGGAAGAAAAGCCAAAAGACGACAAGGAGCTGAAAGAGGAGGACATACCGTTCAAGGCTGCCAAGCAGATATTCAATGAAAGCAGCCGTGAGTCAAGAAAACAGGAAGGCAGAAAAAGCGTGAAAACAATAGAGGAAGCTATCAAGAAAGCCATTGAAGACGAGAAGAAGGTCATTGTGATGGACAGTTAATATGCCGGAAAGCCTATTTCTTAGAGTTTCAAAATTTTTGATGATTATTATCGCGCCGTCTCTGGTTTTTCTGCTTATTGCAGATTTTGTATCTTTTGACAGCCTATTTTACCGAAAGGAATTCTTAAAATACAATGTTTACAAAGATGCGCCCGATGCAGACTTTCTGCACGGGAAAGTCATAAAGTTTATAGATGGAAAAAGCAGTGACCTGCCAAATGCGTTTAACCTGAGGGAAAGGCAGCATCTGGAAGACGTAAGAAAATTAATCCGAGCTTCAAAAATACTGCTGGGCATTCTTGTTATCCTGTTTTTGTTATTAGCTGTTTTATCTGCGCTGAAATTAAGGGCCAAAAGGCGCATAATAAACTTTTTTGGCAAAGTATTGGCTTTTGGCGGAATTTTGGCTATGGCGGTGGCAGTTGTTTTATTGCTGTCGGTAAGCCTGAATTTTTCATCAGATTTCGAATCTTTTCACCTCATGTTTTTTGAGAAAGGAACATATCTTTTTGACCCTGCAAATGAGATAATTGTAAGGCTCTATCCAGGGCAATTGTTCATGGACATCGGAATCAGGATATTGTCATGGTTTTTTATAGTGTCTGCTGCTGTCAGTTCATTGGGGGCATTTTTAATATTTAAAACTAAAAGCAAAAAGAATAAAAATAAAAAGAAATGATAATTTTAATCCCATATTAAGATGCAGAAGCTAATAGCAGCAAACTGGAAGATGAACAAGACAGCCAAGGAGGCTGTTTCTTTTATTAAAGAATTCAAAAAATTAGTCATGGGTGTTAAAAATGCCGAGATATTGATTTGCCCTACATTTACCATACTGGAATCAGTTTCTAAGGAACTGAAAGGCACTGATATTAAACTGGGCGCCCAGAACATGCATTTTGAGGATTCTGGAGCTTACACAGGCGAAGTTTCTCCGATAATGCTTAGGGAGATTGGTTGCGAATACGTTATTTTGGGGCATTCGGAGAGAAGGGAATTTTTCAATGAAGACAACTCATTGATAAATAAAAAAATAGTTTCAGCATTGAAAAACGGCTTGAAGCCGATTCTGTGCGTAGGAGAAACATTCGGGCAGAGAACTCAGGGGAAAACAGAAGAGGTGCTTGAAGACCAGCTGCTCAGCTGCCTGCAAGGCATCACTGATATGAAAAACATTGCAATTGCGTATGAGCCTGTATGGGCGATAAGCAGGGGCAATCCAAACCAGAAGGCAGCAACAAATGCTGATGCAGAGGAATCGCATTTGTTCATAAGGAAAATTCTTGAAGGGATTTCCAGCAACGGGCAGGCAAAAAGCGCCAGAATCATTTACGGCGGCTCCATGAAGCCGGAAAATGCAGAGGAATTGCTTTCAATGCCAAACATAGACGGAGGGCTGGTTGGAAATGCCTCGCTTGACGCAAAAAGTTTTGCAGAAGTTGTTAAACGTGTAGAATAATCAAGGCACGTCGACATAAAGCTTCTGGATATTAGAATAACGGCTTCCGTCCTGAGCTTTGATTTCCACATCAAGGATATAAGTTCCGGAAACTGCATTTGAAGGAGCCTGCACCCCCATTCCTAAACTGCGTTCCTCATTTTTTTGTATATTGATGCTTCTTGTGGATGGATTTAGGATTAACTGAGGGCTAGGGGGGCTTGTTATAGGAGTCCTGTCTTTCCTGTATCCGATAGGGTCTGCAAGCGTGATGGTTATATCAAAAGACTGGCTGTCAAGCACATTCATTATTTTCAGCCCAAAAACGCCAAATTCGCCTCTTTTTATTGTCCTTCTGTCCTGCCCTATGCAGACTCTATCAGAGCCTTCGCAGATTAAGCTGCTGATTCGGTCATCAAGCTCTGTTACTGTCATGTCCTGTATGTTCATTGCCTGCGAAGAGAGGTTTGATATGAATTTCATGCCAAATCCAAACAGAACGATTGATATGATAAGTATAACCATGAAATTAAGCGACAACTCCACTGATTTTTTATAGAGCATTTTCATCAGCTTCTGACCAAGAAAACCGGCTTTGAGGGGGTGTTAAATGTTGACCTCACAGTCTCCTCTGTATGCAGGGTAGTGCCATCGGGGGCTTTGCCGCTTGGAACTCTCTTATTGTAAGTATAGTCGACGCTGTACCTGAACGAGCCCTGCTCTTCCAGCTCCTGCGGCTTGTAATTAAAGGTTAAGGGTATGCTTATGAGAACTTTGTCTCCTATAAAGCTAAGAGGCGCATTGACATCTTTCTCGGCAATAAGCTGCTCCACCCTTGCATTTTCACCGTTGTACAGCAGATGGATTTTTGTAAGGACCACTGGAAACACCAAATCCTTGCCTGCATCATCGAGTGATATTGAAAGATCAAAACTGTCTGCTGCAACCCTAAAGGGCTTGCTGTAGCTGACTATGGAGCTTATCTTGAAAAATCCGGTGTTCACAGTATCCAGGAGATTTTGCTGTATCACTTCCTGTTCATCGATTCCAAAAACGCAATGGCTGTTTTCGTCGCAGAAATACCGCACATAAGCCGCATCTTCCGTCCTTGAGCCCCTCTTGACCTTGCCTATTCCCTCGCATTTCCCGTAATCCTGCGGGCAGGTGCATTTGCCTCCGGCCATTCCGTTTTCCGTGCTTTCATTAATCCTGTTTCCGCAGCAGTTTCTTTGCATGGCATAAGAGCACTTCTTATCTTCGCATTTGGGTATATAACATGTTTTGGATGCGCAGTCTGAATTAGCCTTGCATTCCGGCTTTGCGCAGCTGCTTAATACAGCCAGTAAGGTTAGAAGTAACAGGAATAAGACTATTTGACCCCTCTTTATTTTAATCATTCTGCTGAGTATTCCTTATCAAACTTATATAAATAGGTTGTGGAAAATCACATGCTCAAGTGTCTTGCAGGGAAAGGTTTAGAAAGGTTTATATAAATCAAAGTCAATGGGAATTAAAAAGAGAGGTGATTTTGGTGCTGTGCAACTGCAACTATAACAAAACTAAGATTCTTTACAAAATATCAAAGGTTGTAAGTTTTATTGAAAAGCACGCGATACATGACGCAGAGAAAGACGGCCACCCCTTGTGCGCAGAAGAATACAAGGAGCTGAAGCAGGATTTGGAGAGGCATGCGGAGAAATTAAGGGCGGCTGTTGAAGGATTGTCACGCGAAGGAAAATTCGGTTAAATAATTCAGAAAAGCATTTAAATTGGCCTGTAAAACTGAGTTCTTATTATTTGGGCCCATAGCTCAGCCTGCACATCTATCAAGTTTTGCTTGCAAAGATTGGGGCATTTAGAGCACCTGACTCTTAATCAGGGGGTCGCGAGTTGAAATCTCGCTGGGCCCGTTTTAACATTTATAAAGTGCATGCTAAGATGGAACAATAACCAATTACACTTCAAAGATACGATCTATCAAGAGAATCAGTAGCACTGTTACCTGCAGAGTTTATACAGGGCAAGAGGGACCTTTTATTGGATTCTTTAAAGAGTCAGGATTTAGTAGTTATTGATCTAAAAGTAGAACTAATAGCTTGCCTGAACGATTACTGATTGGTTGTCCAATTGAAGGAGCTACCAAATGCTTGGTCACGCTAATAATGGAAGCTGTGGGGGTAGGTTATTTGTATCTGAATCCAAACGCATACGTAACCTCAGATTTTAAAAATTTTTATGAGATAGGTACGAATACGGAGCACCAAATAGAGGAACTCGTGAGATAAGGAGTTTACGATTTGTTCACTAACCCCTGCAGCACATCATAAGCTTTCATTGAATCTTTCTTGCTGAGAATAAAGGTAAGTTCTGTCATTGTGGAAATAATCTCGTAAATGTTTATGTTGTTCCATGCAAGCCTTCTCACAACATCAAAAATAATTCCAGGAGTATGCAGGAAATCGTCAGAGGTGAATATGATGGTGAGCGCAACAAGCCCCTGCTCTTTGTTCAATATCTTTTCTCCAGAGAGGAATTCAGCCAGTTTTTTCATGTACTTATCGTTTATGATTATTGATACATGGTTGTTGCCGACTATGACATTCAAAGTGTCGCCCCTTTCAAAATTAACAAGGCCATGGATTGTTTTTAATTTCGCCAGAAGGTTGTTGGATTTGATTACGGTGAAATCGCTGATGTTGGATTTAAGCAGTATCTCTCCGGCATAATTGAATGATTTTGTCTTCTTTCTCTGGCTTGATATTTCTTCTGAATGCCTTCTTAAGGCCATAACAACAGCGGCCTGCTCTGCCTTTTTGCCAAGCTCCCTCTTGATTTCCGGAAGCATCTGCTCAGCCAGCCCCGCAATGCTTATTATTCCCTTTCCCAAAGCTTCCTCTACAAAGGGCTGCTCGCTTACGATTTTCTTCACAATGTGGCTTACAGTTACCATAACATTATTATTTCAAATTGTTATTATAATAACATTATGTTTATATAATCGGTATAAATACTTTGCGGTGATTACTTTGCTACAATGATAAACTTCATACCTGCACTCGATAAATTGTTAGAAGGAAATTTCGTAAGAAACGATGGAGAGTTTGGTATGATTAGCTATGATAATGCGCGTATGACTCTGCTTATCAATCCCAACTGCCATTCTGAAATAAACGGCAATGGCAGAGCTAAGGAGTACCATGGCTCTAATCTCAGGCTTGCTTTCAAGGGATTAAAGCGTAAGATTCCAGACGAGCTTTCCGATGGAGGTAAGATAAAGGAAGTTGAACAAGAGTTAAACCACATACTAAATGAATACGGGACGAAAGTTTCTCAGGCATACCCGATGCATGAAGATGGAGGTATGCAAATCATTCGAAGGATTTTATTGTTTTATCAAAGTGGCACTCCTGCTTGTAATATAGTTAATTCAATATCAGCAGTGATGGAATATCTCCAGTCACGCCTTGAATAATGGTAAAAAAGTAAAAGTTATAAACTAAACACGCATTTCTTATGCTATGACGCATGGAGTAGACAAAAAATTTGAGGATATCTTCTGGGCGGACTCTATTGCAGATGAGGCAATAAAAAGGGCGGAAAGCAGTCCGTTGCTTAAGGAAATCACGAAGAAGCACGGGTTTATTGTAATGGACGAGAAAACCCCATCCGGCACAATACATATCGGCTCAGGCAGGGGATGGATCATACATGATGCGATTGCAAAAGCCCTAAGGGATAAAGGTGTCAAGGCAAGATTCATCCTGAGCAGCGATGACATGGACCCCTTGGACAAGCCTTCAAAAGAGCTGAGCAGGGAAGAAAACGAAAAGTACATGGGAGTTCCATTCAGATATATCCCAAGCCCGGTAAAAGGCTACAAAAGCTTTGGCGATTATTATTTCACCCAATGCACTGATTTGTTCAGGGATTTTGGAATTGAAGCAGAGCTTGAAAGCACTGGCCATGAATATGAAAAAGGCTCATTCAACAGAACAATAAAAATAGCGCTGGACAACGCAGACAAGATACAGAAAATCTACACTGATTTGTATGGCGATGACGTTGCTGCAGCCACGAAGCTTCCGTTCAATGTGAAATGCCAGAAATGCAGCAGGATATCAACAACTATCGCATTAGAATGGGACAAAGCAAAAGAGTTGCTTTATTTTGAATGCAGAAAGGATGTTGTAAAATGGGCAGAGGGCTGCGGCCATAAAGGGTGGATTTCCCCTTATAATGGAAACGGCAAATTCCCATGGAAAGTGGAATGGGCTGCAAAATGGCCTACTAATTCTGTAATTGTGGAGACAGCAGGAAAGGATCATTTCACCAAGAACGGCTCGAGGACGGCAGCCTGCAGGATTGCAGTCGACGTTTTTGATTATCCTCCTCCGTACCCTTCAAACGGCTACGAAGAAGGGCAGGGATATGAGTTTTTTACAGTCGGCGGAAGAAAGATGAGCACCTCCAAAGGCCACGGGCTTGGGTTTGCTGATTCTGTTAATTATGCCCCTGCAAATATGCTGAGGTTCATGTTGATAAGGACAAGGCCTAATGCAGCAATCGATTTTGACCCGTATACAAATGATTTAATATTGCTTTATGAAAGGTATGGCCAGGCTGAACGCATTTATTTTGGCAGGGAAGATGCAGGAGAAAAGGAAAATGCCCGCCAGAAAAGGATTTATGAGCTCAGCCATGTTGGAAAAATCCCGAAAGGCATTCCTCCCCAGGTAAGCCTTCTGCACGCTTCTATGCTTGTGCAGATTTTTGAGGAGGAAGATAGGATATTTGACCGCTTAAGAGAAACTAGGCATTTGCCGCAGGATGCTGATAAAGAAGAGCTGGAGTATGTCAGAGAAAGATTAAAATTTGCAAAGAAATGGGTTGAGGAGTTTGCAGAAGAGCAATATAGATTCAAGCTCCAGCATAAAGTTCCTGAAGGTTTGCATTTAAGCGAAAATCAAAAAAAGGCTTTGTATGCAATTGCAAAATTATTGAAAGAAAACAAGTATGATGAAAAATCCCTGTTTAATGAATTCTATAACGTGTGCAAGGAGATGAACATCAAGAATACGGAATTCTTTGAAGCCGCATACGGGGTTTTGCTCAATAAAGAAAGAGGACCAAAGCTTGCGCCCTTTATTCTGGCGATTGGGAAGGGGAAAGTGGCGGGAATGTTTGAGGGGGTTTAGGTTAGTTTATTTTCCTTCATTGTGTATTATCAACCATCCTTCCAATTTTCTAACTAACTTTTCAAGAGAAGCTTGAGTGTTTGCTGATCTCCTTAGTGTATTCTTTGGTGGAGGTGCTACTTTCTGAAATTCAATGCCTGAAAGGTAACGATCTATTTCAGAAGATTTGCATTCGCCTGCATTTTCTATTATTTTTCTAATTTCGTGGACTAATAATCTATAGTCGCCATTAAAATATTCAAATGCATTCGGCAATACTTTTTCCTCAAAGAGTTTCCTGCCTTGGTTTCCGCAGATATGCACATATTCTTGCAGTAAAGTGTTGTATATTTGGTTAGGGTACTCAGTTCTTTCTTTCATAGTTCTCTAAATCGATAAACTATTTTATTGAGATCTTCATAAACCTTCTTCAAAGGAATCTTCTTCAATTTAGCAATCTTAGCGCAATCCTCATATTCAGGCATCGCATTTTGAATTTTGCCTTTTAATTTAGAAATTTTAACTCTTACATTCCCGTATTTTGCTTTAATAATTTTTATTTCCCTGTCAAGTTTTTTCTTTGATGCAGGATAAATCCTAACGCCAAGTGTTGTTGTCTCGTCAAAGATTATATTGCATAATTTATCAGTGTCTTTATTTTCAGCTAAGACTGTTATTTTTATTGCAGGCCTGCCCTTCTTCATTATTATGTTTGTCAGGTAAGCGTCCAGAGCCCCGTTTTCCATCAATTTATCGATTATATAAGGATAAATCTCGGGATTCATGTTGTCAATGTTGGTTTCAATAACATTAATAGTTTCATTTTCCTTATTTTCAATTTCGCCGACAAAAACCCTCAGCACATTAGGTTGCTCCAAATCCAGTGATCCGGCACCGTAACCTATTTTTTCCACTTTCATAGTAGGCATTTCTCCAAATGTTGAAGCAAAATTAGTGATTATAGCCGCCCCTGTTGGAGTGACAAGCTCTGCTTCAATATTGTTATGGTAAACCGGAACTCTTATCAAAATTTCAGCAGTTGCAGGTGCAGGCACAGGCCATTTTCCGTGGGAAAATTCAACAAAGCCAGTGCCGACATTAAGCTTTGAGCAATAGATTGAATGTATGCCTAATTTTTTGAATCCAATAGCGGCTCCGGCAATATCAATTATTGCGTCAATAGCGCCAACCTCGTGGAAATGGATTTTATCGATTGGCTTATTGTGTATTTTTGCCTCGGCAACAGCAATTTTATTGAATATTCTTTTAATTGTGTTTTTTATTTCGTTGTCTAATTTTGAATTGTCAATTATTTTGTTGGTTTCCCTTAAATTCCGCTCTTCATTGTGCCTGCGGCTTTTTTCAATAACATTGAATTTTGTGGCATTGATGCCGTTCTTCATTGTTTTTTTGGATTCAATTTCATAATTTCCTAAATTCAGTTTTTTAAACTCGTTTTTTAAATAATTAAGATCCAGTCCCAAATCAATCAGGGCTCCAATTATCATGTCGCCGCTTATCCCAGAAAAACAGTCAAAATATGCCGCTTTCATTTTTGATGATTTTTATATAATTTTTTGTTGTTTTTTTGAATTTGTCCACTATCGGCTTTAGTAATATTTTTGATTAATGTAAATTTTATGTAGGTTATCATGTTTTTGTTTTTTCTCAACGCATTAACTGATTAGTTTAAAAAATCAACCCATTATCGGTTTATCAAACTTGCAAAATAGCCTGCGCCAAAGCCGTTGTCTATGTTCACTACAACAACCCCCGGAGAGCAGGAATTCAGCATTGTAAGCAGCGGAGCAATGCCTTTGAATGAAGCCCCGTATCCAACAGACGTCGGAACAGCTATTATTGGCTTGCCGACCAATCCGGAGACTACACTTGGCAGCGCCCCGTCCATTCCTGCGGCAATAACCAAGACATTTGCATCTTCAATCCTGTCTTTATTGCTCAGCAGCCTGTGAAGGCCTGCAACCCCGACATCATAAAGCCTCTCTACCTTATTGCCCATTGCTTCTGCAACAACTGCCGCCTCTTCCGCAACATTAATATCTGACGTGCCTGCGCTCAAGATTAGAATCTTGCCTTTTTTTGCTGCTTTGCAGTTCTTATTGATAATTATAGTTTTGGAATATTTATTGTATTCTGCACTTTTAATGTGTTTTTTGACTTCATGAAACACTTCCTCTGTTGCGCGTGTGGCAAGAACCTGATTATTGTCTTTTGACAGACTTTTCACTATTTGAACGACATGCTCTTTGGTTTTATTCTGGCAGAAAACAACTTCCGGAAAGCCTTTCCTTAAAGCCCTGTGGCGGTCTATTTTGGCAAATCCCAGGTCTTCATACGGAAGAAATTTGAGTTTTTTTACAGCTTCGTCTATGCTTAGGCTCTTTTCGGCAACCTTCGCCATGATTTTTCTAATTTTCTGCTCGTACATTTATAACCAAGTTTAAATTTCCGCTCTTAAAATTTGAGATTTCTATTTGATCGAATCCGATTTCACTGAATTTTTTTTCAATAATTCTGTTATTTTTATTTATCGCCTCTTTGCCTTTTTCATTGACTTCTATTCTTGCTTTATCGCCGAAATGCCTCACCCTTAATTCTCTTATTCCAAGATCCTTCAGGAAATTCTCAGCTTCCTCAACTATCTGAAGTTTTTTCATGGTTATTTCACTGCCGTATGGGATTCTCGAGCTTAGGCATGGGGAAGAAGGCTTGTCCCAGACTTCCAGATTAAGATGCCTTGCAATCTTCCTTACATCACTCTTTGTGAGATTTGCGCCCTTCAAAGGGCTGATTATTCTGTTTTCATCAGCGGCTTTCATACCGGGCCTGTAGTCGCTTAAATCGTCAAAATTCGTGCCGTTGAGTATATTCTTTATCCCCAGCTGATCTGAAACCGATTTTAGCTTTTCATACAGCTCTGACTTGCAGTAGTAGCACCTGTTGCCCGGGTTTTTCAGGTAGTCTTCATTCTCTGCCTCTGTTGTCTTTATTATCAGATGTTTTGCCCCGATTTGCCCTGCAATTCTCTTTGCCTCCTCAAGCTCCCTCCTGGGCAATGAAGGGCTGTCTGCTGTGACTGCAACAGCATTTTCTTTCAGAATATCAAAGGCCGCTTTTAAGACAAGGGCGCTGTCGACTCCGCCGGAAAAAGCGACTATGGCGCTGCCTAGCTTTTTTATCTCATTCTTCAGGTTTTCAAATTTTTCAATCAATTGCGCTTCCATGTTAAACAACTGCAAGCAGTATCAGCATGCCGTATACAATGCCGATTGATCCTGTTCCGAATGTTGCAATCCTGTAGACTGCATTTTGGTGAAATTTTATCAATGGATAAGAAATGATTAGCGAGAAGAGCGCCATTCCCAAAATAACCCCTAAACTAAAACTGCCTATCCCAAGCAATAAAATTCCAAGCGAAGTGGCTGCCATGGAAGCTGTGAAAAGCAGCAAAAGCTCGCCGCTGCTTGCAAGCCCTTGCACAACGCCAATTCCGAACATGTGCCTATGAAAATGAGAATAGCTGGAAGCTTTATAATGCATGTGGCAATGAGAATGCTCAAGAATGCCATGCTTATGCTTATGTGAATGAAAATTTATAAAATCCTTCAGGCTTAGCAATCCGAGCATTACGAGCATTATCCCAGTAATCTTTTCAAAATGCGGAAGCACGCCAATTAGAAAAGACTCTTTAAAAAAATACAGCAAGATTGCAGCTATTACAATAGTTGCCATATGCCCCATAGCCCAGCTTATGCCTGTTTTCACTGCAGATTTTATTGATCCCGTTTTTCTCAGGATATTTGAAACAGCTATCAGATGGTCGGAATCATAGCTGTGCCTACATCCCAAGAAAAGGGAAAAGAGGATATATGAGACTAACTCAATCATGCTTATATGTAAAGCAGCGATTTATTTAAATATTACGTTTTTGACAAGTGTGTTACGAAAATTATTTAAATAAAAACGCAAAATCATCCGGTATGGGCAGTGTTGTAAGGACCGGCATATCATTTGAACCTAGATTATTAAAATTATTTGACAGATTCATAAAAGAAAAAGGTTACACCAACAGGTCAGAGGCGATAAATGACGTCATAAGAGACAGGCTGACGCATCATCATGAACAAAACATCGTCGGCACTATAAAAGTCATTTACGACCAAAGAATCGGGCACTACAGCAAGAACGTGTCCAATCTGCAGCACGACTACCATTGCCAGATTATCTCTTCAATGCATACATATCTTGACCATCACACATGCCTGGAGCTTATTGCAGTGAAAGGAAGGGTGGAAAGAATAAGGAAGTTGCTGAATAAGATTAGGCAAACTAATGGCGTAAAAGATGCTGAGCTGTTTCTGGAAAAGTAAAAAAATAAAAATTTATCTTCAGCAGCTTGCAAGGCACTGGTCCTTTTGGTCTCCAGTCAGGTAGTTGCATGCAGCACACGGGTCATCGCTTCCTGCATCTTCTGGAACTGAAGGCATTGTGCTTGTCTGCGCACCTGCAGGCACTTCAAAATCAGAATCGCTTACGGTTTTTGAGAAGCTTGCGGCTGTCATTTCTGTCGTGAAGCCCTGTCCAGCCATGTATATGTACAAAGGAATCCCATCGCCTGAAAAACATTCCCTCATACTTATTTTGTTGCTCTTGTCTGTGACTTTAAAGCACTTTGCGCTTGTTCCGGCAACTGTTTTACTCCCGTCAGCAACAGCATTATAATTGCCTAAGTTTGATTGAAAATCTTTTTCTGTGTCTCCAATCTTGTCTTCCTGCAGCTGTGTCTTGAAGCAGTTCCAGCTGTCCTGAGTCTGCGAGCAAACAGTTAATTCATCATTGACGATGTATGTCCTGCTCTCAACTCCCTGTGTTCTCATATCTGTCCTGATTTTCTTAGCTCCTTTGTAGTACTGCGTCATCTTCATGCTTATGCTCTGCCCCTGCGCTTCTGTAGCAACATCATAAGCTATTTTCCACTGAAGATTCGCTTTATTAGACAGGAATTGCGTCAGTTCAGAGGAAACAGAAGAACCTTGGCTTCTGGGTTTATCATTAGCACTTGTCTGTTGCTGTTCAGAAGTCTGTTGGCTTTGCCCCTGCTGCGTTTTGCAGCCTAATAAAAAAACCACCAATAAGCATATAATCAAAAATTTTTGGAATTTCATAATAAACACCCCATGCAAAGACAATATCAACTGATATTTAAACATTGCTAAGCTGCCAGATAGATAAACCA
>CAZFEZ010000009.1:0-9002 GCA_964518225.1 uncultured Methanosarcinales archaeon
TATCTCGCCTTTTTTGATTGTCGAAATTATTATTGCAGAGTACAGTTAAGTCAGGACTAATGATGTGACTGCAAAAATCCTGAAATCCCCCTGGGATACCCCGGTTCCTGAAAAGCTTAGGGCAATTCCGACGCTTGAGGCCATTTTTGTAGTGCTTCCCAGCGTAGTGCCAAGGCTCTTCACAACCTCTATTAAAATCTCAGAAAGCGCGAATAATAGCGGCGCCGCGGCAACGCTGGCAAATGTGATGAAGATGACGTAAGTTGTAACATTGGCAGACATCTCTTTTGCCATGGACTTCTGCTCCTGTATGTCTAATGCTATCCTGTTGAGCAGATACCCGATCTTGCCTCCGGCTTCCACTCCCTCGTTTATCATGCTGACAGTTCTCTTTAAGACATGCGAATCATACCTTGAAGCAAACCTCTCCAAAGCAGTTTTTAAGTCGGAGCCGCTCATTGTCTCCTTAGCCACCATCTCAATCTCCTTCGCCAAAACGCCGAATCTGGGCCTAACGGCAAACCATAACGCCCTGTCAATCGGCATGCCTGCATTTATGTTGGAGGCAGTAAGCTGCAAAAAATCAGGCAGCACATCTTCTATATCCACTTTCCTCTTAAAAATCTTTAAGTCAACGGCAAGATAAAAAATAATCCACAATGCAAACACCAGCAGCACAAAAACAAAAACCCAGAGCACAATCATCGCTGCAGCTATTGTAAACCAGGTAAGGTCTGAAAAAATATTTACAGAAAAATAATAAATAAGATAAGCGGATATGGTGAGGTTTATCAGTACGGCAATATTAAAGAAAGTTTTTGATAATTTTTGTATGCTTACCTCAAGCCCTGCCCTTTCTATATAGTCTTTTATCCTTTGCCTTCTCTCCTGCGCAATCAGCTTCTTTTGCTGCGCCTGCTTGAACTTTTTTTTAAGGAACTCGATGCTGTTGTCTGGCTTGGCCGCGTCAGTCTTTTTCTTGAATATGCTTTTTATTTTAAACATAGCGCCTCGACATAATCCAGTATCCACATCAAAACTCGATAGCCGGCCTGGAGAACTTTACCATTGATATGAACATAAACTGCACAAAACCGAGGAATCCCGCAAGCGCAAGCAGTATCGTCAGGCTCAATTCAAACTGTATGAAGGAAGAAAGTATTATCAGCATTGTCATGCCCAATGAAGGCAGTATCACAGCCACTATCATATAAAACATCGCCAATGGATTCAATTTCTTTCCGTACTTGTTGACTTCAGTTATCTGGTCCTTTGTTATCTGCTCCATGACAGAATAGAGCGATTTTGCAACATCAGAGCCTGTTCTTATTGAGTTTATCATCTGCCATAGAACCTTCCTTAATTCGTCTGACGGGATAAATTCAACTGCATCGTTTAATGCATCTTCCATGCTTGTGCCGAGGTCAATCTTGTCTATTATCTCCTTGAAGTATCTTCCTATAATCTCATAATTTTTTGAGACATTTATCATGGCGTTGTACAGCGGGACTCCGGATTCAAGCTCTATTATAATGAACCTGCCGGCAAAAACAATCTCTTTGCTGATGTCTTTCTCCTTTTTTGCTATTCGGACATCAGGCAGCCTTATCATGTAGAAGAACATGACTAAAAATACAACAGGCACAATAAGGAACAATACCCCATTTAAGACATTCAATTTTGCAAGCAGCAAAAACAGCACAACAACCAATCCGGTTGTCATGTAAAATGCCGAGACAAACGTCCTTTTGATGAAGTCTTCCGGCTTGTCATCCATGCCTGCCTGCTTCAACTTCTGCTTCAGGCCCGGGAAAGCCTTGGAAATTCTTTGGAATAGAGTGTTCAGGTTGCCTGCTTTGATTTCAATCACCCAAAACCCTGTTCTTCCTTACATACTCCATCAGCTTGTCCTTGCTTGTGTAGTATTCAGCCATTACCCTTCCAACAGTGTCCACAGTGTTGATGCTGTTCTTTACGAGCCACTTTAACACCTCTTCCTTCTCAGTCAAGGACCTGGTTAGCTCGCTTGGTGTAAAGCCCGTAAACAGCTCAATGGTGCCCAGCAGCGCCTTTGAGTTTGCAACTTTTCTCAATACGCCTTTTTTTATGTCGAGCTGTATGAGCACGTTCGGCTCAGAATCCGGCAGTATCTCTGCTATCTGGAATGTTCTTCTTTCTCCTGTTCTTCTGTTCCTGTACTGGACAACAATCATGGATATGGACGGCAGCATTGTTTTCGGTATGTCTATGGGCGGGTTTGTAAGCCTTGTTATCGTCTCTCGGGTGTCGTTCGCGTGCACTGTCGCATAAACCGAGTGGCCTGTGTGTATTGCCTCGAAAAGAACTTCCGCTTCCCTTTTTCTCCTTATCTCGCCGACAATAATCCTGTCAGGCCTCATTCTCAGGGAGTTGACCAGAAGGTCAAGCATCGACACTTCGCCTTTGCCTTCCGGATTCGGCAATCTCGTCAGCATAGGCACCCAATGCAGAAATTTTGGCAGCTGGATTTCCCTGGTGTCTTCTATGCTTATGATTCTTTGGTTTGGGGGGAAGAAATTTGCCACTACATTCAGCATTGACGTTTTTCCGGTTGCAGTTCCTCCTGCTATTAATGACGACAGCTCATACTGCACCCCAAGCCATATTAAGGCAGCCGCTTCTGTTGAAATTGTGCCGTCCTTGATGAAATCTGTGATTGTCCATGGCTTGGCTGCAAATTTTCTCAGCGTTATTGTATTGCCCGCAACGGAAATAGGCTCCAGAGTCGCGTTTACCCTGTCCCCTCCCTTCAAATTCGCATCCATTAACGGCTCCAGTATTGTCAGCTGCCTTCCGACCCTTCTTCCGATCATCGTTGAGTAATGCCTTATCTGGTCCTCGCTTGCCAGCATTATGTTTGTCTTCAGCCAGCCCAGTTTTATATGGTACACCCAGACAGGCTCTTGCGCATCATTGACCGCTATCTCCTCCAAATTTTTGTCATCCATTAATATTTCAATGCTCCCCAATCCCAGGCTTCTCTGTATCAGGTAAGACTTAAGGAAGTTTGTTGTTTTCTCATCTGCGTCAGGAAAATGCTTGTTAATCAGGGTTGTTATGGCATCGATGAACCTTTGCTCAATAATTCCAGTGTCTTTTGTTGCCAGAATGTCAACCATTCCCAAACTCACCTGGGATGTCAGCTCCTCTCTTATCTTTTCAAGTATTATCTCCGTGTTCTTGCTTATGCTGGAAATCGAAACATCATATATCGGCACGAATTCGCCCTTCTTTTTGTATATGTTGATTGTTATCGGTATGTTGTCAGAAATAAAATTATAAGTTGCCAGAATCTTAATGTCTTCCTTTTTAACAGAGGCATGGACTATCTCAGAAACATGCTGGCCTTTAAAAGGCTCTTTTTTCTGTATAGGCGGCAATCCAGTAACCTTTACATCTCCTTTCTGCTCGTTTTTTTGCCTTGTCTCTGCATGGCCCGAACTGCCCTTCTCATTCCTCTTAAAACTAAAATGCTTTAGCAAAATCCCACCTCTTTTTTAAACAAATCCCGGTCCAAGCGCTTTATTGGAAAATTGAAATCAGTTTTTTAAGCTCGGTCTCGAACACACCTTTCTTCTTGTCAACTTCGCTGAATTTTTTCTCTAAATCAACCATCTCCTTGCCAACATCGCCTTTCTTCATGGTCAACTGGAAAGACTTTGCCTTTTTTATCAATTCCATAAGATTTTTTTCCAGGTCATCCCTGTCCTTGTTTACCTTGTAAATCAAGTCCAAAGCCATCAGCTTTTTTTCAAACAGGCTCTTGAATTTTCCAGTCACGCTTTTTGCGTTAGAAACGCTTTTCTCGTTTTCTGCTATCTTTTTCAGGATCTTATCCTGGATCTCTGTCACTTTCTTCTCCTGCTCCCGGCTTTTCTGTATAAGCGGCTCTATAACAATCTTTTCTTCATTAATGCGCTGCTTGACGTTATCCATCAGGAGCCCGAGCCTCTCTATATGCGATTCAGAATCTTTTATTGTTGTATTCTCAGCTGAAAGCTTTTTCTCTATGACTGCGGTCATGCTTTTCAGCTCCTCCAGCTTCTTATTGAGAATTCTTTCGCTTTCTTCTAAAGACGCACTTTCGGCTCTTTCATTAGTCAGCGATTCCTGCTGTTTTTTTATATCGGAGACAATCTCCAGGTACTTTTTTTGTTCTGTTGAAATCTGCTTTGCGAACTCCTCCATCTTGATTTTTGTCTCCTTTCTCTGCTCTTCAACCTGGCTGCGCAGCTCTTCTTTCAGCTGCTGGTATCTCTCCAGCTCGCTCAGCTCGCTTTTTACGGTATCCAGGTCCAGCCCGAGGTCATTCTTCAGCTTGTCAAATTCAGCCTTTACATTTTTCAGCTCGTCTGCCTGCTTTTCAAGAAAGCTCAGGCTGAACTCCGCCTTTCTGACGAATACATCTTTTTTGGTTGTGAATTCTTTAGCCTTTTCTTCAACTTCTTTCTTATTCAGTTTCCTGTCCACAAGATACGGCTTTGTAAGCCTGTACTCAACGCTTATTATTCCCTCTTCCTCGAGAAAATCAACCCATTCCTGAATTACGGTTGTGCTTACCCCTAATTCTTTTGCGGCATCCGGCAGCGCAATCTTGCCCCTTTCCTTAACAATCTTAACAAGCTTGTCCACTCCAGTTTCTATTATACTGCTTTCTATTTCCATGTTACTTGATTTTTATCATAAGATATTTAAAAATCTTATGTTTTTAAGGTCATATTTAATCTCTGGCAGCTGCATGGCGCTTTTTAGCCTAAACTGTTATATTTGTAACCTGGTAAGTGTCCAAATGGCCTGCATCTATCTTAAACCAGTCGGGGGTATTATTGATTTTGTAATTTGTGGTGGCATTTGTTCCAAAATATATGTAATCAACAATGCTCCTGTCCTTGATTGACAAGCCTTGCTGCTGCAATTCCTCCAAATTCACAAGGCTCTCTATGCCAAAAGTTGAATTTTCCAGACTGCCCTGCATCCTCAGCAGAAAGCTTGGTGAGTCGTTATGGCTTATGTAATATGAGTTGTTCGCGTGCATCAATAGATTATCAGCATTGCCATTCACAACAAAATTTGTTATGTTTGAAGCGATAATCGTATTGGTTACTCTGCCATTGCTGTTGATTACATACAGCGGGTCCTCAAAACCTATAATGCCTATACTTGTTATTAAATATCTGTCTCTCACCCAATAGCTCGTGTTCCTCGCATCGCCAATGAAAAGGCTCAAATTCAGCCCTATATTAACATTCCATGGGTCGCTTTGGTACAGCTCTACACCGTCCACGCTGAAGTTGAATTTCACGTCTATTTTTTTTGCTTCGGCGGAAATCCTGTTTGCCCAGTCGGTAAATGTTGAGTCTTTCATTAAGCTTAGCTGCACGCTGTTAATCGTGCCGTTAAGAAAAGCTTCTTTAAATCTGGAATTGGCATCATCTATGTAAGTTCCATTTGAGGTTATGTACTGGTTAAAGCTCAGTAAAGTCCTGAATCCTGCAATATAGGCGCCCTTGTTCAGGTCTTTTTCAACATCCTTTATGAAAAAATTAACAGTATCTATCCTTGTCTGTATGACCTCCATCTTGTCTCTGAGCCTGTATGTGCTGTACGCGCTGTACGTTACCATTATCACTATAGTTAATGCAATCGCCGCCATCGTATAAAAAATTCCTTTTTTTCCCATAGTTTAATTCCATACCTGAATTTCTATTATGGCAGGCCCCCAAAGAGACGGGACCTTTGAAATGGTGAGCGAGTTTACATCGATATTTTTCTCTTCAATATTAACCTCTAATTTTCCGTCTTTATCTATGTCAAGGCTGTTAAACAGCTGGTAAGCTGCGTTATCAAGAGCGTCATTTACATCAAAAGCCTTGGCTGAGTAGCTGCACGCATCTGTTCCGCGGTAATCAGGCGGAATTTTTATTGTTGACGATGTGCCGTCCTCAAACGTCAATATCCAAGAGCATCCGTCTGATTTTGCGACAACACTCCCGTAATCAGCAAATCCATTTAAGAGGAGCGTGTAAACCACCCTGCTGTCATTTGAGCCGCCTGTCGGTGTTGTTAAATTGCTCCCGGTGCTTACAGTTATGCTGTTGTTTCCCGGGTTTATGACGCTTGTAGGCACACTCACTACAAAAGGGTCTCCTAAAATCTGGTAATAGCTTCCATAATCGCTTAGCCTGTAAACGTTATTCCCGTTAACTGTAAGGCTGTCTGTCCATTTGTTGCTTGAATATGAGGTCACTTTGGCGTCCAAAACAGAGGTGTTGGGGTACACATATAGCGATCCGCTGGATATATTGTTGTTGAACCTGTCAGTTTCAAAAGCAAGCGGTATTTTGTTGAACTGCTGCTGCAGCGGCGTATAATTCAGTTCTATGAAAGAGTCGTCATAAATCTTTGTGTTTTGTATGCTGCTTCCTGTTATATTTATGGACTGAGATGAAAATCCGACGTTTATTATGGACTGCGCAATCTGGGTGTAGATGTCAAACAGGCTGTCCGAGCTGTTTGCAGTGTAAAAATGGGAGCAGTCATCGCAGCATGCAGTCTCATTTAAAGTATCTAACGACACAGAGCCGGGATTTCCGAATACAACTGAGTAAATGCCGATTCCGTAAAGATTGTGCGCTTCG
Source organism: uncultured Methanosarcinales archaeon (assembly GCA_964518225.1). Taxonomy (GTDB): domain Archaea; phylum Nanobdellota; class Nanobdellia; order Woesearchaeales; family GW2011-AR4. Next base: position 6,678 of record CAZFEZ010000009.1, read on the forward strand.
CACGCTTTTGTTATTGTCTCGTTTCTTGCGCCTGCAGAATCACATCCGGCGCAATCCCCTATTTTTGTATTTGTGTCGCCGTCGCTCATCACAAGCATTGACTTGAACCTGTCGTAAGCTGCACTTTCGTCTGATGAAACGATGCTTAGGTTAAGGTTTCTAAAGCTCCACTGGTCATTTGTTCCGGAAGTTCTTTTGCATCCGGATGTCGTGCCGCCTGTAATGTTTATCTGGTTGTTGCCGTTGTTTACCCATAAAGCAGGAACATCAAACAAAACTTTTTGCCATACGTTTGTCCCGTTCCATTTTTGGTGGTCCACACTGCCGACATAATTCCCGTTGATGAAGATACAGTCAAAATAATTTGGATCAACGTTAAGCGCCTCAAACTCTAAGCTTGCTGCCTTTAGTTTAGCTGCACCTGTGCTTAGGCTTAAATTGATTGATGCTATGTTCGGATTTGGCGCGTCGCCAACAGTCACTGTAGCAGCAGAATAATTATAATTTACTGCAACAGGAGAATTCTGGGTGTGCCATGTCGTCAGCCTTACGTCTTTAAAGTCCCAATCATCATTATCTCCCGAAGTCGCAAAACAGCCGCTTGTTGTGCCGCCCGTAATTGTCACATTGTTTACGCCCGTGTCATTAAACCATTCAGCTTTCAGCGGGAATGAGCATGTATGCCAGTCAGCTGCGCTGTCGCACATCCTTCCAATAAACCTCTTGTTGAAGTAAACACACGATTTATAATTGCTTGGAGTACTGACAGACCTGCCAAGAACACTCAGCCTCGCTTTTATGAATTTAGAGCCTGTGATGCTGCCCGCAAATTTTTCCGAGACCATTACTCCAGAACCTATGTCGCCAAGATGAAACTGGCTGGCATTTGCAGCATAACTCTGGTTCATTCCGTACAAAGCTTCCTGCTCTAACAAAAGCTTTGTAGCATCTACTATTCCGCACGAAATGCACGTAAATCCGCAGAATGCGTTTGAGTAATTGCTTATTTGGTATTTCAAAGAGGAGTTATCAGAGCTTAGATCATGGAAATCGCAATATGGCTGCAGGCTTTCCCCAAAACCCACTAATCCGACTTTGTTTCCGGTTACGCCTAAAACCGTATCAACAAACTTTTTATCAGATTTTATGGCTACCCTGTCCCTTCGGTCATGGCATCCCCCGGTAGGATTAGAGTCGCAAAGCCCAGGCGTGCAGTTCACATTAACGTCACAGGATGACATGCTTCCTGTCCTGTCAGTTATCAGAATAGCGTCTGATTTTACACCCTGGCCATAAGTCAAAACCTTTAGCCCCATTCTTATTGGAACAGTTTTGTCGCTGAGCGCTGCATAATCCAAAGCACTGGTTAGGTTTGAGTTGTTTATCAGGACTTGCTGCTCTCCTGAAGAGCCATTTGATTCAAATACTGTAATATTGCCTATATTCAAGTAAAGCTGGTAAGGGCTTATGAAATGAAGAAGGATTCCCATGCTGTTCAAGCCATACGGGGAATAAAATGAGGAATAAAGATTTATTATTCCATCGATTCCCGGCAGGTATTCTTTATTATACCCTTGAGTTTGCGTGTCATTGTAGGATGCGGTGATGTAAGTAACCCTGAGAAAGCCGCCGCCTATGTTTTTTGCCGCATTGCCTGTAAAATTAATGCTGATTGTATTTACCCCCGGAACAAAATTTTGCAAATAAATGCTGTTGATGTTCCATTTGTCTGCCAGCATATTTCCCCCTCCGCCGGAACCCTTTGCAAACGAGCCTGAAAACATATTGTTGATGTACAGATTGAAATCCGTGCCAGCGTCAACTTCAATATATGAGCTGTTGATTGAGATTACATCGCTTGGCAGAATCAGCCTCTTTGAAAGATTGCCATCTCCTTCATATCCCCCAAAATACACATATGCGCTTGTTTTCTTGCTTTTGATTCCGTTTAGCAAGGCCCTTCCTGTAAATCCTTGGGTTGGCTTGGCTTTTGCTATGCCGCTTACTATCTTTCTGGAAGAAACAAGCGACTTTTTCAAAGCAATGCCTCTAGAGTATATCTCTTCGTCATTGACCAAAATTTTGAGGCCGTAATTGCCAGGCACTATCTCCTCTGTCAGGTTCCTTGTGAAATTCATTGCAAGTTCCGCATCGCCATTGGCCCAGAATTCGCCTATCTGCTCAATTAATGTGCTGTTCATGTTTGTTATCTGCCCGCCTGAAATCAGGGACTTGACATAATCATTGTTAATCTCGCCGACTGTCATTGTTGAGAAAACCCTTACAATGTCCTGCGATGCATAGTTCACATTGACCTTTTGCTGC
>CAZFEZ010000009.1:9059-17232 GCA_964518225.1 uncultured Methanosarcinales archaeon
GAAAAAATAAACTGTTCCATTGCCGTATCCCCATTTTGCCAGTGCATTATTCCCGTCCTGGTTGAATGACGCAATTATTTTAAATCCTGCAGCCGAAGAGGTATTCTCCACATAGTAGGCTTGCGAAAAAACAATATTTTCCCCCGCGCTAAGCGATAAGTACTGGTCAGTGTTGTTTACTGTCGAGTTTCTGTCACTTAAAGACTGACCGGACTTTTTGTAAAAATCCGCCCCAAAGAGGTTTTTTCCCTGAGCTGTCGTCAGCTCGCCGCTTACCATAAGCAAGCCGCCGCTGGAAGAGTAATTATTCAGCTCATCTTTGAACTGATTATAATCCGAAGCTGATAATAATGGATGCTCCATCAAAATAAACGAATATTTGCTTAAATTATTTATTAGTGCGTCAATATCGCTTATGTCCTGCGCATCATTCCCGAAATAAATGTCAGCATTAAAGGTATCATCCATAAAATACTTTAAGAATGAATCAGCAGGGTCTTGGTAGTAATAAGCGCTTTTAACATCGTGGACCGTGCTGACAACCGGATTGCCAATGCCGCATATCCCATTTATATTTAACACTTCTCCTTTGCTGTTGGTGAAAAATACAAAATAGTCATAAATAGTTCCAAATTTCCTTTTTGTATCGTTGTAGCCAAGCTGTTTGAACAATTTTATTTTAGCTGAGTCAATTCTTTGCTCATTGGCTATGCCTATTCTTATGGCTGAGGCATTATCCCAATCGCTTGGGTAGCCGCTCAAAATTAATGATGATGAGACAGACCCGGCATCCGCAATCAGGTTATCCATCTCATTTTTTTCCCGGCCTTCCGAGTTGTTGGTGTAATTGAAGTAAACAGCCAAAGTAAATAAGAAAAGCAGCAATGCAATTGTGAAGTCCATATACCAGGCTTGGGATGTGCGCGAGCAAAGGAATCTAACTCCTGTAGCGGTGCATTGGCTGCGCAGGCGATTATTCTCAGTTGACATGTATAACGCCCCCTGTTTTATTTATCACATTGGTGCCTTTGCTTATATTGCCAATAACTTGTGGTATCGATGCGAGATAGAAGCTGTTTTTTGACTGGATTATTATTGTTGAATTCTGCATTGTTACGGAATAATTAATGCTGTCCAGGGCGTCCGGAATGCCGAATGCCCTTACATACCCGTCTTCCACATTGGCTGCTATAAGAAACTCCATCTGCAGTTTTAATGCCAGATCCTTGACAGCCTCGCTTTCCTTTTCTGCCCTGAAATCATTCAGTTGGCTGATTGAAGCGAGGTCAAAAGCTATTGCTACTAAAAATCCCAGCCCCATGAGTACAAAAAACTCAGCACTTATCTGTGCCTTAGAATGCATGCGACACCTCTTTTTCTCTTTTTAATTTGATGCTATGCTGACATAACCGCCCTCGGCTTTAATTGTTATCACGTGTATGCCCTGTGTTGTTGGCAGGCTGCCGCTTATATTTACAGCAGAAACCTGAACAATGTCCGTTATTCCTGGCAATCTGCAAAGCCTGGCCCGTTGCAACTGAATCGCTTGAATCTGATGTATACGTGTAGTAGATCAGAAGCAAGGGTATTGTCATGAGAGTAGCAAAGCCCATTACAAGCATGTATTCTACGCTTACCTGAGATTTTAATACACTCATCTTTTTTTAGTTTTTTTGCCCGGCTTGGGTACCTGAGAACTTGACTGCCTGTCTTCAATTATTTGCGCTATCTTTCTGCCGTCTTCTTTAAAGCCGAATTCCTCGCTTATCTTCAGCACCCTGAAAGAAGCAATGATAAACGCAAAATAAGCGAAAATGATGAATATGTACTCTGGATAAGTTGACAGCCCTTTAATGTCTATACTCACTCCGATGATGCTTCTTGTTGTCTGCCAAACCGAGAAAATAACAATAAAGGCCAGGCATATTGCAAAATTGTCCAAATACCTTTTTATAGAGCCTTCACTCAGCCTGTTCCTCGCTCTTGAAATAAGCAAAAGCGAAGCAATCCCGAATATGACTGTTGTGATGCTCACGAAGACTAAAATTGCCATTAGGATTCACCTCCCAAATCTATTCTTGCATCGGACAGCTGTGTAAGCTCATCAAGCAAAGCCTGCTCCGTCTCATTGCCAATGGTTATTATGACTCCCTTTATTTTCCATTCCCTCATCTTGCCGGTCAGGAAATGAATGAACCTTGCTACAGTGCCTGGCTTGTTGAAAATTGACAGAGTGTTTAATGAATCAAAAATAAGGAATTTTTCATCTGTGGGAAGCGATTTGATTGCCTGGTCCATTGCAACCGATATGTCGCTTAATTTTTCAGGGCTTCCTATATACAGGCAATTCTCAACTTTTTTTGACTGGGTCCTTGAGGCAGCGTCAATAAAGATAACAAGCCTTTGGTCTACGCTGCTGCTTATGAGGTTTCTTTGTATGATCTCATAGGGCTTGTTTAGAGTTACATAGACTCCGGGAATGCCGTGCCCGCTTACTAAGAACTTGACAATATCTATGGTGGCCTTCTGGTAGTTTTTTGCCCCAACCGTCACAAAGAGTATGTAATCTTTTAAGCCTTTAACCTCATTTTTGAAATTTTCCTCTAATTCCAGCATTTTCACCACTTTTTTAGAAAATTCCGATTGATGTAAATATAAACTTTTCGTATTAAATGCGAAAAACATAACTCTTTTATATTAGTATATATCAAAACAATAAAAAAGGGTGATATTTTGGCTGTTGAGAGAATAAAAACAGGCGTTCCTGGCTTGGACCACGTTCTTAAGGGAGGCTTGCGGAGGAATTCTAACATTCTTATAACTGGCGCACCCGGCACAGGAAAAACTCTGCTGGCCCTGGAATTTGTATATTACGGCGCAAAAGATTATAACGAGAACGGCATTTTCATCACAACAGAGGAAAGCATTGAAGTGCTGGATCAGAGCGCGAAAAACCTTGGAATGGACCTTCAAGGCATGATAAAGCAGGGCAAAGTGTATGTTGTTCAAAAGCCCATAGCAACGCTTAAAGGCGGCCTCGCTTCAGTAAAAGGTTTGCTTGATGCAATAAAGAAATATAACGTAAAGAGGGTGGCTCTCGACTCCTTAATATTCTTTGAATACCTTTATCCGAGGTTTGATGGCAATAAGATGGAGTTCAGAAGGCAGGTTCTTATGTTCATGCAGCAGATGAAGGATACCGGAGTTACTTTTGTAGTTGTGTCTGAAAGGTCTGTAACTGACTTTGACAGGCTTACTTACGACATGATGGATTTTGTATTTGAAGGAATAATCCTCCTTTCCAGGATAAGGAGGGGCTCTTATTTTGAAAGGGTTCTGACAGTCGCAAAGCTCAGGGGGCAGGACCATAGCCTGGACGTTTATCCCATCACAATAGGGCCGGACGGATTAAAGATTTTATATGACCAGACCCCATTCTCGCTTGTTGAGAAAGAGCAGGCAGAGTTCAAGTAAAATATATGACAATAAAAAATATATAATAAGCTAAGTTCCTGCCTGCCAGCTTTCAAAATAAAACTGATTTAAGGGATACAATCTGAGTTATGTGCCTTCTTCCCAAGAGTTGAGATACTTGATTTGCTCCTCATCCAACCGGTCTATTTCAACACCATAAGCTTCTAACTTAAGCTTTGCAATAGTATTGTCTATCTCCTCCGGGAGCTGGATTACTTCTGGCTTCATTTTCCCTTTATTCTTTACTGCAAATTCACAAGCCAAAGCCTGGCCGCAGAATGAGGTATCCATAACCTCACTTGGGTGCCCCTCAGCCAAGGACAAATTAACAAGGCGCCCTTGGGCAAGGCAAGTTATTTTATTCCCATTTTTCAATGTAAACTCTTCCACCAAAGGCCTTATCTCTTTTACGCTTTTAGCCGTAGCTTTCAATCCCTTATAATCAATTTCCACGTCAAAATGGCCTGAATTGCAGATAATCGCGCCATCTTTCATTTGTTCCATATGCCTTGTTTTTATGACATTGATGTCCCCTGTTACTGTTATGAAGATATCCCCAACTTTGGATGAATCATCCATTTTCATGACTTGATATCCGTCATATAGTGCCTGCAGCGCCCTGAATGGATCAACTTCTGTTACAATGACATTAGCGCCCATTCCTTTCGCTCTCAATGAAACTCCCTTGCCGCAGGAACCATACCCGGCCACAACAACATTTTTTCCGCAAACCAGGACATTCGTTCCTCGTTTAATCCCGTCCCAGGTTGATTCCCCAGTTCCCAAATAGTTATCCAGCAGATGCTTTGTCTTGTTGTCGTTGACGGCAATCATGGGATATTTTAATGCATTGTCCCTTTCCATCGCCTTGAGCCTTATAATCCCGGTTGTTGTTTCCTCGCAGCCTGCAACTATATTTTTTATCAAGTGCTGGTGCTTTTTGTGTATTTCCGAAACTAAATCACAGCCGTCATCAATAGTTATGTGGGGCCTGAAATCTATAACGTAATTCAGATACCTGTAATAATCTTCTTTTGTCTCGCCTTTGTAAGCCCATACTTTGATGCCTTCTTTTGCCAATGCCGCTGAAACATCATCCTGGGTGCTTAAAGGATTGCATCCGGTTATTGCGACATCTGCGCCGCCTGCAATTAACGTCTTTACCAAAACACCTGTTTCTTTTGTTACATGCAGCGCCATTCCGATTCTGATTCCTTTCAGGGGCATTTCCTTTGCAAACCTTTGCTTGATTTTCATCAAAGCCTGCATTCTTGACTCTGCAATCTCCAGATTCAAGCTGCCCTGCTCTGCCAGCTTCATGTCTTTTACTTCATAATTTGATCCTTTGTCCATAATTACCACCTTGCATATAGATTTTATAGATATTTATATACTTTTTTCCCAAGAAATTGTAAAATATCCATTTTTAGATAAAAAATATTATAAAAATGATAAAATTTAAATATAAATTGCAGATTTATCCACTAATATTCCATGGACATAGACGCTAAAGATGAAAAAATAATTGAAATTATCAGGAATGATTCAAGGCTGCCGGTCAGGGAGATAGCAAAGCGCACTAAAATAAGGCCTAGCACCGTCCATCAAAGAATACAAAAGCTAATTGAAAATGGAGTAATTGAAAAATTCACAATAAAATTAAACGACAAGTCAATAGGCGAGAATTTTATTGTGTTTATGCTTGTCAAAGGCAGCACTACAGAATACATTGATAATAAATTTCTTAATGACGGGCACATAAAGGAAGTTTTTGGAGTAACCGGGGAGTATGATCTATTGATTAAACTGAAATTTGCCAATGTGGACGAGTTTCATGAATTTATACTGAAGTTCAGGAAGGAAAACAAGGAAGTTCAGTCAACATTGACGATGGTTGCTACAACAAATTTGAAAGAGGAAATTTGATTTTCGTGTTAAACGTATGTGAATCACTGTTATATTCGTCAATCCTACGGGTAAACATTTAGAGAATTACAGCAACTTACAGAAGCAGGTTCTTTCTGATTAAACATTAAGTATTATTGCGATATGTTTGCGGAGTGGGGTTGACCTGCGCGAGCAGAGTTATGACGCAGGGGGCACTCGTGATTAAGCGCGAAGCACTGTACAACAAAAGAATCAAGGCAAAAAAAAACAAATAATCAGCTACATATTTTATTGAATTCTTCAGGAGTGATTATCTTTATGTTCCTAAATAATTTCAGATTGAGTAAATGATTGTCTTGACTTACAATAAAGTCGGCATTACAAGCTATAGCACAATCTAGGATTTTATCATCTTTTGGATCACTTTTGATAGCTTCAACTGATTCCTTAGGCTCAATTAAATGTGTAAAATAAAGCACAGCATTTACAATATCAGCAATTTCTTGCTTTTCAAGATTAAAATCTCTAGCCAATACTTTTCTAATCTCATCGAGGATGTAACCCGATACAAATACAATAATCTCTTGATTTATTGCCTTCTTTACAATAATGTAAGGTTTACCTTCCCAAAATACAGCAGAGATAAAGATGTTTGTATCTAAGACAACTACGGTGAGTTTATAAACGTTAGTGCCTCATTTATTTGTTGATTTTCTTAATAAAATCTTCTTCTTTCCAGCCTTTCTTTTTAGCTAACTCCGTTCCCCATTTATGTACCTTCTCAAAAACTTCATTTGCTTTAGGCACTTCTATTTTCTTCAAGATTAAGGTATCATCTTTTCCGAATATAGCAAAATTAGTGCCTTCGTCTATATTCATTTCTTCTCTTAGTTCTTTTGGCACAACAATCTGCCCTTTTGAAGACATAGTTATTATTTCAGCCATTTTGCATCACCAGTAAGAAAGTAAGCATAACTTACATATAAATCTTTCGTTAATAAGGAGGATGTTTAACCTCAAGAGTTGGTTTATTGAAGTGGCATAGAACAAAAAATTTTGCTACTCAGGAATACATTGAGAAAATTAAGAAAAATCAGCTATGCACATACGCGAGTATAAATTGAAATTTTTGACTTTTCCGAAATATTTATATATAAACTCTATAAAGGGTAGGGATATGTCAAAGAAGGTGATTGTTTATTCTATGATGCTTGTGCTATTATTTTCTTTATCAGCTATTTTGGCAAATGCCCAATTCAAGGAAGGCACCTGCAAGAGTCCCGACGGAGCAAACTACTGCGGCCAAAAAAGCAGAATCTCAAACTGCTACTGCGACAATAAATGCACAGGCTATAAAGACTGCTGTCTGGATTTTAGGGAAGCTTGTCCGGACTTAGTTGTTACTCCACCTAGCAGTTCTTCCGGAGGCAGCTCAGGAGGCGGTGGCGGAGGCGGTAATATGTCACCTATAACTTGCACCGACTCTGATGGCGGTAAGAACTATTTTGTAAAAGGAATTGTAACTCTGCCCAGTGGATATTCCACAACTGATTATTGCATAATTTCACCTGAAACAGGTAAGGAAACAAATACTTTGAGGGAATTTTCATGTTTCTTAGGCGGCGGGTCAGAACAAACAGATTATAATTGCCCCAACGGCTGCCAGGACGGGGCATGCATTGTCGACGACGAAAATCAAGTAATAATGAAAGATATGTACTTTGTTGTTATGCATATCAATGCGGCAAAAAAATCTATCTTTCAGTATAAAGGGGCAGACAAAGTAACATATGATAATCCACTACTTAAATTCAAAAACATGGAATCTGGCAACATAATTGAACAGACTTACACTGACTCAAAACCATTGGCAACATTAAAAGTAGGTGGCTTTGATTATAGTGTGTACAGGGCGCCAAATGTTAATATTAATACAAATGACTTTGATATACAAATTGATTTAAATGGTGATGGTTCTTTGGCGCAGTCAGTCTGCGGTAATGGAGTTTGCGAGAAAGGGGAAGCTGATGAGTGCCCGGCATGCGTTAATTCAGTTCCTCCGTGCAAGGCCTCATGTAAGATAGGAACATGCCCAAGTGATTGTGAAAAGCCAACCTGCACAGATTCTGATGGTGGGAAAAATTATTATGTAAAAGGGACTGCTAAATACCATTGGCAAACAGATTCGCAAGGATTAAGTGACAAGTGTATTAATGTTCCAGGCTACCCAGAAAATTATACAGAAGTAAAAAATTGCGATGGTCCTAACTGTTTCCTCAACGAGGCTGAGTGTATAGGGGGAAATCCAACAGCATATAATTATAATTGCCCCAACAGCTGCCAAGACGGAGCCTGCAAGCCCAAGCCCTGCACAAAAATCTACAAGCCGGTTTGCGGCTCTGACGGAAAAACATATCAAAATAGCTGCATGGCGGAGAATGCCGGAGTCAAGATAGCGTGCCAAAAAGCCTGCCCGTGCAAGAAAGAAATAACAAAGCAAGATGTTACTGATTACATTCAAAAGGGTGGAATTAATACTAAAATCACAAAGCAGGAAGCAATAAACTGGGTCAATACTAACTGCTATCAATCAACTACAACAACCGATTCAATAACCGGCGCGGTCATAAACAAAGCCCCTATAATCATACCTTAGAATTCCCTTATATCCTGAAATTCCTTATATCTTTCTTCTATATCATTCATTGTAAGATTCTTCAGCCTGTTCAGCCCAAAATCTTCGGCATTGTGGGATGCAACAACGCTTCCGTAAATAATGGCTTTTCTGAAATTCGGCTCGCTTAAGTCTTTT
>CAZFEZ010000010.1:0-1774 GCA_964518225.1 uncultured Methanosarcinales archaeon
TACATCACTAAAAGTTCCGCCTAACTTGTTAGCGCAATTATCTCCGGTATTCACTATGCCATCTGAATATTTGGATAATTTACAGCTTTCTTTGCAAGTTAAGCCTGTACTAGAAATGCCTTCGTTGAATATCTTGAATCTACCAGTAAAAACTGCGAATAATATGACTAGAACCACTAAACCCATAGCAGCTATGATTATTGTATTGATAGAAATGCTTTGTGCCCTCTTTCTTTTCATACAAATTCCCTTTAGAATCAGATATATAAATATTTGGGTTAAGAACAGCAGCAAACCTGCCCTTCGCTCATTCCCTCAAATTTTCCTGAAACCTGAAATCCACTACAGGACCCATAAGAGATAGAGCTTGATGAATATCCAACCGATTTGCATGCCTTGTCGCAAGTAAGTGAAGTGTCCTTCACACCTTCGCTGAAAATCTTGAACCTGCCGGTAAAGACAATAAAAAGCACTACAAGAACAGCCAATGCAATTGCTGCTATGATTATTGTATTAATTGATATGCTCTGGGATTTCTTTAGCATGAAGATTAATTTAAGAAAGGTGTATATAAGATTTATGGTTTTTGCACGCAGCAGCATCCGTATTTGCCATCAACATACGTCCCTGCGATATACTGCCCGTCAATGCATGACTTTGTGTCGGAGGTGGGGTTGCTGCCTGAATTCATGTTCAAGCTGGAGCATTTCTGAGCGCATGTGTCAGTATTTTGAACCCCCATAGTAAAACCGCCCAGTCTCCCGGTAAATATGGCAAACAGCACTACAAGAACAGCCAATGCAATTGCTGCTATGATGATCGTATTGATAGAAATGCTCTGCCCTTTTTTATTCATTTACAGCGCCTCTTAAGGTATAAAGGGATTATGAAGTATGTTATATTTAAATATTTGTGTTTTGTTTTGTGGTATGCCAAACTAATAGTCAAAATAATGAAATGTATGGCGAGGCTTTGCGATGTGGCAGGACAGCAAAGCTGAGCACAAATTATGCCGGAGGCAGGTTGAACATCTTAGTTTTTTAAAAACATACTTAGCTTGTTTTGCCTTAATTCCTAGCAAATATCCAGTTTAGCGTATATTGTTGTTGTAGTGGCAGGTATGGGAAACAGCTTTGATTTCTTTTCTCCTCTGCACTGCTGCCCGATATTGATTAAAGTAAGTTTAGAATCCGTGTAAGCCAAGAACTCATAGCGCATTCCCCAGCTGCCAAGCGTTCTTGATAATATTGATATGGCTGTTGAGTTTACAAAACTGCACGAGCCCTGGCCATTGTCGCACGTTATGCTTTCCGCCCGGGCGCAGTCCTGCAAAAGCTCCGTCATAGTAAGCTGGGAGCATTCTGCTGCAGATGTCTTCAGAAATGTGTTTAGTGTGTTTGAAGCAAGCTCCGAGCTGACAAACCCGGACCTGTACTCGGTTGGGGATTTAAGCACAAGAAACCTGACGATAAAGATTGTGGCTACAAGTATGAGCACTACAACTATTGCCAATCCAAGTATCTCCATTTGCGCTCTCTTCATTTTAACAGCGTTTCGATAGTCAAAACCCCAAAACCATGTTTTCTTGTTGTTGGGTTATACAAGGATATGGGAACATTTGTGGTAAAATTGCTCCTAAAATCGTCTGTTTCTCTGGAATATATGTTCCAACGTGATTCTCTGGGATAAATTTCAGCTATGGTTATCGTGCTGTACTCCAGCAGGTCATAATAGTAAAGTTCCTTTTCCTTCATTATGTCTTTGGCGGACTCCA
>CAZFEZ010000010.1:1784-6471 GCA_964518225.1 uncultured Methanosarcinales archaeon
GCTCTGTATGACCTTCACATAAAAGATAAAGCCTATTGCAACCAGTATAAAGAACACAAATAGCACAGCGATTGTTTCTCCTATCTGTATCTGTGATTTCTTACCCATTCTAGTAAATCATAGTGCACGAGTATTTCTGCGCGTTTTTGTTTTCATTGGAAAGTTCTTTTGCGGCATTTGATATTTTTTCCACGTTTATATTATCAAAATTTGAAGACGCTGCAGATATTTTGTCCAATTGTGTTGATGCGGTATTGTAAGCTTCCAAGCACCTGGGCCTTTCAGTCAAGTCAGAGTTTCTCAACGCCTCTGTCCTGTCTTTATAGATTTTAGTTACAAGATTCAGTCTTGAGAAGGCATTATGCATATTGCATTCATACGCTTCTTTAGTCTCAGAGTATACGGCGCCTATCAAAGATGACTTTCCTATATAGATTGAGTCTCCTTTTAAAAGCCATGAACTTCCTTTTTTTTGATAGAATTGGATTGTACCTTTTACTTCGTCGCCGTTTACTTTGATTGCAGTTACGTCAGAATCCGGCACCTTATCTAAGCTTCCTATGTTAATGGCACTTGTATCGACGTCTCCAAAGATTATCAATCTTACCTTATAGTTGTTCTTATTGCTAATCAGCGAGCTGGTCTTATAAAATTCCTTTGTCAATGCCGGTGGCAGTGTTTTGTTTATCTCTCTTGCAAGGCTATTATCTCCGATTAGGATATACCTTGCCTGCTGGCTTGTAAGATAAAGCATATTTGTTGCCCTGTACGGAACACTAAATCCCAATGTTTGTGTAACGAGCCTGCTTCCTTTGATTAAGCCAGGGGCAAACAGCACCATGCTTTGGTATTGTTTTGAAACCCCGCCTATTGAGACCCTGTTGCATCCAACTTCAATATCAGAATTTGGCACTTGGATTAGGTTAGTAGTATCTACTCCCACGCCCGCTCCTGCCACTATTGCTTCGATGTTTTTCAGGATAGAGGCTTTTGTTGATGTATCAGTCAGGCCTTTCTGCTTCACTACAACAATCGTGAAGAACAGAAGTATTGCAGCTCCCGCAGCCAATACAAATATCCAGTTAAATTGTATTTCAAACGCCTTTTTGTTTATCATTTCCAGAACAATTAATAGGGTCAGCCCCATTCGCTTAGGATGAGGTGATTGCCCTTGCCTTCCAGCCTGAGGCTTATCTTGCCGCCAGTTGCCTTCATGCATAGAACATCAGGCTCGACTGATATGTTTCCTGCATAAAAGGATTCTTTCGATATATCTTCGACCAAGAAAACGTTCTTTCCGCTGCCGGACCTTACGCTGTCCGTGATAATTGGGTCAGTTCCTAGCGGAATATCGGCTTCTATAAAGCTCTCAACAAAGCACACCCTGGTATATTTGCCGCAAATGCTTAGGTCTTTCCTTTTTACGGTTCCGAAGTCACTTGTTGTGCTTGCTATGGCGTTCTGCATATCGTTCCTAAACTTGAGGCATGAAACTTGATCGGCCCTTTCCTTGAAATTCTTGACTGCAGTATATCCGTAAACTAAAATAAACGAAACCAGCACAATGGTTAGAATGTAGATGAATATTTGGCTGTAAAGCTGTGATTGCTTCATTTTTGGTATTTTATAGAGAAGTTTGAATATTCATTATTTTCACGTTTTCATTCAAAGTTCTCTTAGAGAATGTTGACGAAATTAATATACTTCAAAATTCTCTATATTTTTTTCTTATGCTTTTTCCCTTCTTTGGATATTTTCTTAAGCCTTGCAAATACATCCTCTTTGTGCTTTTTTTGATTTGCTTCTTTTGATTTCTTCTTGGCTTCGGATTCCTTGGATTTTTTTTCCTCTTTTGGATTAGATTCCTCTGTTTTTTGCGTCTTTTCCGGATTTGTGCCTTCTTTGGGCTTTTGCTCTGATTTTGGCGGCTGCCCCGTAACGCCTGGGCTGCCGAATGGCGCAAACATTTTTTTCCTTTCTTTTTCCTTTAAATCCTCCCTTCTTTTGAGGGCTTCTCTCAGCCTGGGTTGGTCTATTCTTGGCCTTAAGCTGATCTGCCTGGATGGCTGCTGGTGGATCATTCTTGTCATGCCACTTTGCATTCCTGCTGATTTTAAAGATTTCAATTCCTCTTCTTTTTTCTTAGCCACAATCCTGTAAGTTGCATATCCCAATCCAGACAGCACCACAATGATGCCGATGGTGAAGAGGAGAGTTTTCAGGAAGCTTGATTTTGGGAAATCTTCCGGGTCCAGGGGATTTGTTTCGGCATCGACCTCGCGCTTGTCTGTGAATCCGTCTTTGTCTGTATCGGCGGCATTCGGATCTGTCCGCTGCCTGAATTCTTCAATATTTGTAAGGCCGTCGTTATCGGAATCAGTATCCGCATCATTCGGGTCGTCTGGATTCAGGCCGTTTTGTATTTCCCAGTCGTCTGTCATGCCGTCTCCATCGCTGTCTTTGGCAGCATCGGATGCGCCGTCGCAGTTTTCATCGCCACTCGCGCATTGCTTACAGACTGATGAGATGCACTTTAAGTTTTCCCCGCAGTCTTCATTTGCGCCGCAGCCCATCCCTTCCGAGCATTTTATAGGGCATGGACCTCCACAGTCAATGTCAGTTTCGTGGCCGCTGAATCTTCCGTCATGACATTCATCAGCTTCTCTGCACGTTCCGAAGCTGCAGAAGTTGCTTTGGCAATCAACATCAATGCTGCATATCTTGCCATTATTGCACTTATCACAAGGCCCGCCGCAGTCAATGTCCGATTCCCCCTGGTTTTTTATTGAATCATCGCATGTAGCTCCTGTGCATTTGCCGTTAAAGCAGTACCTGCTGGCGCATTCAGAGCTGTCAGTGCATGGGTCATTAAGCTTGCAGTCTCCCCTGTCCTTGCACGTCAGAATGCTGGCGTTATTGGATTTGCAGTTGTCGGTGGCTATCCTGCATGACTTGCATATCAAAGAGCCGCTAATGAAATTACTGTTGTTTGAGCTGCAGCTCAGGTCAGTTATATTGCCGAAATTTGCCCCGTCGCACATCTCTCCTGCGTCCAATGCACTATTGCCGCATTTTGGAGCTTCTGCGCATGCATTTGTGTCTATACTGCAGTTTTGGTCGCATCCAAGCTTCCCGCTCTTAAAAAATTGGCTGTAGTCAACGCAGTTGCCGCTTGACGGTATAAGATTTGTTTTGTCGCATGATTCTCCTGTGTCGATGAAGCCGTTGCCGCATTTTGGAATTTCAATGCAGCTGCTTGTGTCAAGCTGGCATGCTGTTGCAGTGCACTTTAATTCCCCTCCTGCAAAAGAAGAGCTCATGGCTGCGCATGTCTTTTTTGCTCCGAAAATTGTACCATCACAATCTTCTCCTGTGTTTAGTATGCCGTCGCCGCATGTGCCCTGGACTCCCTGGCAATTTGATGTATCCAGATGGCATTGCTTGCAGCTCAAAGTTCCGCCGGTATAAGTCGAAGGACTGTAAGCAACACAATTTCCATTTAAAGCGCCAAGATTCATTCCGTCGCAATCTTCTCCTGTGTTTATGAAGCCATTGCCGCATTTTGGAATTTCAATGCAGCTGCTTGTGTCGAGCTGGCATTTAGTCGTGCATTTCAGGCTTCCTGATGTAAATGAGCCGTTGTAATCGGTGCAAGTTTTTATCTGCCCGAATGCTGTTCCGTCGCAATCTTCGCCTTTGTTGATTACGCCGTTGCCGCACTCTGGCAATCTTTCGCAGTTTGAATTATCGACAGTGCAGCCATTGGTGCATTTTAAAGTGCCGCCTATGAAGTTGGTGTACTGCAGGCAGGTCCAAAGGAATGACGTGCCATCGCATTCCTCACCGGTGTCTATCTTGCCGTCGCCGCATCTTGCGTCTGGGTTGCATCTGGACACATTGACTGTTATGCCATCGCTGCTTTTGGGCGGGCTTGTTAAGTCAACATTATTCACTGCCTGAACTTTAAAGAAGTAATTTACGTTGTCCAGCAAGTTCAAATTTCCAATCCAGGTCCATTCATCATGGTTTTGAGGGTCAGAGTACCAGATGCTTCTAGTCGAATTCAATATGATCTGGTTGCCTTCCCTAAATATGGAATAGAAATAATGCTTTATCCCCGAATCTTCGTCTTGGCCAAGCCATTTGACTCTGAGCTTGTCCTTAAAGCAGCTTATTTGCGGGTAAGTTGGCAAAGTTCCAAGCTCCTCGACAAAAAGCATGGCTGGGGGGGTTGTGTCAACTGTAAATGTAATTGTTTCAACATCTGAAAATTCCTGAAGGTACTGGTCTTTGCAGGACACATAAAAAGTATGGCTGCCCTGCGAAGAAACGAGATTGGCTGTATGGGAATATCCCGGCGCTCCGAATACGCTTCCGCTAGCAACTGTCTGATCTGCCTCTGAATATTTGCATTGCGATATTTTGTTTGTATCAATTGCAAGAACCACACTAGTAGAATTAAAAAATTCCGGAGTATGGGATGTGATAATTATCGGGAGGTTCAAGTCCACCCTGATTTGCACATCTTGCGGGTCAGAAACAAGCCCTGCCTTATTTTCGCATGCAAGATGATATGTGTAATCGCCCTCATTTTCCAAAGTTATGTTTTGCGTGTTTATTTTCTTAAAATTGTTGGCTTCGAATCCCTCAAATTTTCCTTCCATTGCGCCGAAATTTGATGATCCGG
>CAZFEZ010000010.1:6481-7257 GCA_964518225.1 uncultured Methanosarcinales archaeon
TAAGCGTTCGTGACTGGAGTTCAGACGTGTGCTCTTCCGATCTTTGCGTGTTTATTTTCTTAAAATTGTTGGCATCGAATCCCTCAAATTTTCCTCCCATCGCTCCGAAATTTGATGATGCAGAGCTGAACTTGCATATTACGGGCTCGTTGGATTCCACTTTTAGTGTAGTTACGGATGGCCTCTCAACGACTGGATTTGGAACTGCAAATGCCCCTATAAGCTGCGGCGGGGTTGCATCAACGCTTAAATCAAAGGATTTTGAGGCTACGCCACGCCTCGGGTCGGAGCATTTTACAAATAGTTTGTGGACTGAAGAGTCTCCCGAGCTTATCCTGTTGAATGCGTTGATTGTGTGTGTGGTTCCCCCTGAAGTTGTGAATTGGTCCATAAACTGGTACTCAAGATTGTCCATGGCATATTTGCACGTCGCATCATTATCTGTCCCTATAATGACATCAAACACATATGTTGATGCCGCCCCAAACTTTGGCTGCACCAGGGTTATTGCAGTCGGAAGCGCGTCAACCACAAAGAAGACAGAGCCGCTTGCCTGGTTTTTTGCCAGATCGGTTGCTGTAACGTTGAGATTTTTATTTCCGTCAGACAGGTTTATTGAGGCTGTGAATACTTTATTGTCTGCTGTGGTGAAATTGCCCTTTGATTCAAGGGAATTTAGTTTTACGGAAAGTGAGTTTAAGTTTATTTCTTCATTGAAATCTACCTTAACGCTTGTCAGCAGATCGGAAGAGCGTCGTGTAGGGAAAGAGTGTGGA
>CAZFEZ010000010.1:7267-15472 GCA_964518225.1 uncultured Methanosarcinales archaeon
GCTTGTCAGCGACGCACTCAAGACCGCATTATTCGCCGGCTCTATTGTAATGTTAGGCTTTGCGCTGTCTACAACTATCGTTGCTGTGTACGGTGGCTTCATAGAAATGCCATTTTCATTTTGTGCGTCTATATCAAGAGCATACTCGCCGTCCTGCAGATTTTGGATTATGGATAATGCGGCTGTAACGCTTAAGGATGTGCTGCCTTGGATGCTTACAGCAGAATTTGTCTTTTTGTTGGTCAGCTTCAAGAAAGTCACAGTTGCCGGCTCAACAAATTGGACATTAATTGTTGGTTTTTGTGTGTTTGTGAATATCTTACCACTGACTAATGAGCTGCCGCTTATATTTACCGAAAATATTCTTGGACCGTCAGTGTTGCTAAAGGCGCCTACTGTTATTTTTTTTACCTCTTCTATGTTTTTTGATGGGTCTCTTGAATAGTACCTCAAAACATTTTGCCCTTCATTTAATGTCAGCAGTTTGCTTCCGGTTACGCTGTCAAATAGTTTGAGGTTGCTTAATATGAGATTTTTGCTTGCAGTAAAATTGTCATATGGGTGGCCTTGGGAGCCGCATGGCTCAACGCATAAGTATGTGAGGTAATCCGGGGTTAGTTTTAAGGACGACAAACCACCTCCGCTAGTCTTGTCATAGACCTGCAGAAGTAAATTTGTGACTATGCCGCTTTTTAAGACTGGCAGGATGGTTGTGTTAGGGGCAAAGTAATCGTTTTCGCATACTCCGTTGCCAATACAGTCTGCATTGGTGTCGCCGTCTGCATTTTTGACGCATTGGTTGTTGATGTTTTGGCACACTTTTATGCCGCATGAATCTGGAGACGGATTTATTATTTGGTTGTTTTCGTTGTGCTGTATTTGTGTATTGCTGCACTGGCTTAAATCGTAGTCAATGCAGGCTACGCTGCTGCAGTTTTTTGATATGCCGCTATTAAAATAGCATTTGAAATTACCTACAGACAGAAGATTTGCCTTGTCCTGAGTGCAGTAGTCAAACACATTGTTGTATTTCGTGTTTTGAGACGTTGCTGATGGCTTGTCTGTGATTCCTTGCTTGTCGCACCACTGGCAGTTGTATTGGGAAGTGCTTATGCATGCCCCGACTCCAATCTGATTAGCGGAGCTTTTCCATTGGCAGTCTCCAACCCTGCAGTTATCTCTTGCGCATGTCTCCTCTGTTTTGTAGTCATAGCATGACATGGACGCCACGCAGCTGAAGCACGAGTTTACTGGTGTGTATGACCTGTCGTAAAAGCAGTATCTGCCATTTTCGCAGCTTGCCTGTGTAAAGAACATTCCAAACGGGTTGTCATCAGTTGGATTGCAGTTGGATTTATTCAGGCATGATGGAACGTTGTTATTAACAACACAAACTTGGTTAGTGGTGCAGGGTGCCCCTTGGGGCAGCAGGTTGTTGCTTACATCGCAAAAAAATGCCTTGTTGTTCAGGCAGAATACCGAAGAAGTTGATTTCCCAAAGCACTCTGCGCTGCCGAGGTTTGCTGTTTTTGTGATTGACGGAGTTGCTGTCTGCCGGCTGTAATGGGCGACAACTTTGTATGTGTAAACTGTATTCAATAAAAGGTCCTGTGACATGTCACTAAATGCGTTTATATTTGACACTCCGACAGCGGCAAAATTTGTGCAGCCGCTTCCCGCACATCTCAGAATGTCGTAATATGCTGCCGTGTCTGCGCAGTCATCCATCCATATAAGTGAAAACTTTTTTTGCCCCTGGACAGGGTTTATCTGCAAATTGCTTAATTTTGGCACGTAGCTGATGTCATTGCAGTTTAAAGTCTGTGTTGTGCATGCTCCGCCAGACTCTGTTAGGTCCGACGATGTATCGCATCCAAGATCAGCAGGGAAATCCGCGCAGTTGTTATTTGCAGGGTCATTGTTTATTCCGTCGCCGCACTGGGGAGTTGGGCAGGCCTGATCGCAGTTAGTTTGCCCACTGAAGAATGTGACGCCTGTTCCTTTGCATTGGGCCTCGGGCTTCACCTGCCCCCCTGATTGAGAGCAGCAGCAGCCCAAAGCGCAGGCACTCACCCCGGCACATCCCTGATCGGCCACAAAAAAGTTGCCGACACAGGTATTATAGTTCAAAGGCCCAAACGGGTTTGTCTGGGATTGGTAATATTCCGTATGTGTTGATTGCGGCTGAGGGCAGCATCCGCTGTCTCTTAAAACAAGTGTGTCCTCTGAGCACGCCAATATTCCTGCCCCGGGATTTGTGCAGCATCCTGGAACATCTGCCATTGCATTCTGGCTTAGAGCTAATGCTAATAGGATAAGCAATATAGCTATCATCTCTTTTTTTATTTTACGCATACTAAGACTGCTGATCTACAGTTATGATCTGGTAATCTGACAAATCACCGTCACTAACATCAATCCTGAATTTTGTCTGCGGCGGGTTTAATGGTGCAGGGAAATCTGCTTCTGTTTGCCCTGATTCCCCAATAAATATTTTGAATACAAGTGGATCTTCGTCAGGATCCTCTGCCTTTAGTGTATTTCCTGACAACAGTTCTGCTTCTACTATCTGTGTTTTTGAAGCATCAAAAGTAAGAGTATTTGACCTGATGTAATAAAGGGCAGGCGCCCTATTTTTTCTTGCAAAAATATATCGGTAGGGCTGTCCGTTAATAAGTGATTTCT
This sequence comes from uncultured Methanosarcinales archaeon, assembly GCA_964518225.1. Taxonomy (GTDB): domain Archaea; phylum Nanobdellota; class Nanobdellia; order Woesearchaeales; family GW2011-AR4. The sequence goes on from CAZFEZ010000010.1 coordinate 9,953, forward strand.
CGTCTATTACAGTTATTAAATCATCGCGCCCCAGTTCAGATGCTGCAACTTTCATTGAATCCCGGTTATTTTGTGCATCTGTTATACTAAAAGTTATGTTGGTCGTGTCTTCGTCTATCAATCTGCTGATAAAAGAATAGATTTGTTCCAACCTTATGTCTAATTCAGTGGAAAATTCTCTCATTTCAAAAGTTTGTTTTGTATTGGTGTTGGTTACTTTTGTTGGTATAATGGAGTTTATGCTTATGTCAGAGCTTCCAATGGTGACGCTAGTGGAGATGTTAGACATTTCAACTTCATATCCTTGGCTTTCAAACATGCTGAAATCAGCGCAGCTCGTAATCTTATTGTCTATGAATGTTCCGATTTGGTTCTGGATCGAATGCGGCTGCCCAAAAAATAATGGAGGCATGCCGCTAAACCCAAAAATGGGGCCCTTGAATATCTCTATAGTTGAATCTGCTGCTTCGTAAGGGAAGGTTAACCATGGATATTCTGGAATTTCTGAATGGTATATCGGAGGCATATTGCGATTTTTGAACGACAAAATATTGTAAGCGACATTATGACCGTTGTGCTTTACAAAAAAATTCCCTTCATAAAGATCATCATAATCATCTAATGTCCCCCCCTGGCTAGTGTATATGTAGCCGCCCTGCTTGCCCAGCAGCACAACTGCATCTTTTGCGAGATTGTTGATGCAGCCCGTTACAAAGTCCTTTAGTGACTGAGAATCCAAAGATGCTTCCTGGGAATTTTTTATGGTTTGCTGGCTGAACTTCCTGGCCGTGGATTTGTACAGGTATAGCACAAGGCTTATTGTAATAAAAATCACCAATCCTACTATCATGAGCATTGTAACCTGGGATTTTATTTTCTTCATTTTAACCTTAATTTGGATGTCATATCAGCCCATATAGCATCGGGATTCAAATTTGTGAATTGTGTGCCCTGAGCGAGAATATAATAAATATTTTCCTGCTTCCTGCACACCATTCCAGAAAATGAGTTTGTTTTTGCTTGGCTGTATGACTCTACCAAGCTGCATATGTTGTCGTCAAATCCTGCATACTGGATTACCATATTCTTGAAGCTCTTTCCCTCAACAGAGCCCATTATGGACTTGGTTCCCTGCTGCGCCATGTACAGCTTTTCAAATTTCTTTACGCCTTTTAAATAAGAATTATCAACAGGAGGCTCCTGAATCATATTTTTTATTGCCTCGATTATGCTCTTTATCGGATTTTTAATAAAGTCTATGAATTCCTTAGAAAATGTTAGGTCAAATGGCTCCTCTTGAGAGGGGAACGGTATGGCCGCAGGGCTGAATATTATGCTCTTTAATCCCTTGTTGTTCCATACTTTACTTGTTGCATCGCAGGAATGGTATTTGTTGTCGTTTGCCAGTCCGCTGTTACAGTTCCGGATTCCAAATAAGTTAAATGTCTTTGGCAAAACCGACTCAAAATCCTTGTTTAGCGAAGCTCCGATTACAATTCTATCCGCTGCCTGAAGAACACAAAAGTTATTTGCATTCAAGTCTGTAATAATGGTTAAAACTGCATCGTTTGTGCTTGTCAGGTATTGAAGCTTGTTTAAGGTGTTCTCCTTGTTGTCGCAGAAGAGAGTATAATCGCTATTAGTAATGCTTCCCTTAATCTTTAATAAGTTTAATGCCACAAGCCTTGTCCTTGTTGTCCATGTTCCGTTGTCGCAGAAATTATCATTAGTGTAAGTGTTTGCACCTACACAGTGAGGCAGCGTGCCTGCGGGAAGATCCGAGATGCATTGGCTTTGGATTGGGCAAAACCCGCATGGCCTGCCATCGGGACAGTCTTTCATTTCTGCTTGCGACCATTCCCCGTCGATGCACCTGAATCCGTTTGTCGGCGGAGATGACGGATTTGCAATCTGGTTTCCGATGCAGACTGTGCCGTTCCAGCATTGCGTTGGGGAGCAGCATTCGGCAAATTGTGTCGTGTTTTGCGCTGCGCTCAGGGGGCTGACACTGAAATGTGTTTTGTCCATGCTGTTTGTCAGAAGCCATTTTTCGGTATATGAGCAGTAATAGCGGTTAGATGGGTCCGAGAAACAATAATTATTGTTTGTTACCAGCCCCCGGCTAGTGTGCTGATCGGCTAAGCTGAGCACAAATTCGTTATTCTTATTAAAATTTGATTTGCCTATCTCACATCCATGAAATTCGCCATTGTAGTTTATTACTGAGCTATCTGTGTCGCCGGCAAAGTCCGGGCTGACGACAGGGTCGCTGCCCCAGCAGCCTCCTGTTCCGTTTGGATCATTGTAGAATTCATCTTCATCGTCATTTTCGCTGCAGCATTTTGTTCCTGTCCATGTGAATCCTGCCCCTTCGCAGGTCGCTCTGTTTCTGTCGATTAGCGGCAAATTTTTGACTTGGGAATTTGGAACATCAAGGTCTGCGATGAATTTGCCGTCAGGCGTGCAGTAAAAGGTAGTTGTGGTGGATGTTGTGATTACAATTGTGAAAGATTTAGATGTCCTGTTTATTCCGTCGTTTACTGATACGGCAAAACTATAAGTTCCTGTTGCTGTTGGTGTACCGGAAAGCTGTGTATGGCATCCCATTTCCCCGGTGCATGATCCATTTTCCATTGCAATCCCCATAGGAAGGCTTCCAGAATCTAATGCCCATGAATAACGTCCGTTCCCTCCAGAAGCTGCTATTTCTTCTGAGTATGGATCGCCAAGCTTTCCCCACGGCAATGAAGGTGTTGTAATTGTAAGCTCAGGCTTTGCTGGTATGCCGGTATCTTCATATAATGACTTTATTTCATCAGCGCTTAAAACCCTGTTGTAAACTCTGACTTCATCCATCACTGCATTAAGGTCTCTTCCGGTTGTATAGCCGCCGTTAATTTTTGTTTGCCAATTTCCCAGCACTAAAGAGCCTTTTTGGGCTATTGAAGTGCCTTTTGCAAGTGTAGTTGAATAATTCAAAGAACCGTCTATGTACAGGCTTGTTGTGCCGTCGCTTCCTCTCCAGGTTACTGCAATAAAGTGCCATTTATTGTCAAAGATTTTTTTTCTTGTGTTTATTACTTTAAGCCCCCGATAAATCAGGATATTGCCCTGGTAATTATAAATTCCCCAGTCTTTATAGGATTTGCTGGATGCGTATGAAATAAAGCCGCCTGTTTTATCTTTTGTTTTTACCCAATAGGCTGTTGTGATTTCATCTGTTGGAAAGTTGGCCACTGGAGTTTTAACCAGACGATCATTGTTTGCAGGAGATGAAAGGCTTAAGCCGCTGCCTAAATGCCCGGTTGTCCAACTGCTGTAGCCTATCACATTTCCGTTGGAATCTTTCAGTGCATTTGGGTTTATTAGTGAGGCATCGTTGCCGTGTCCTGAAGAATCTGATGCTGTTGTGCCGTTTGACTCGTCGAATTTCCAGTAAACAACTAAATTTGGGTCTGAAATGTCAGTAACGGCAGCTCCTGTTATTGAGAACATTGCATTTCCTGTAATTGGGAATACCACACTTCCTGTTGGAATTGAGGAGGAGTCTTGGGGATTAGTATAATCTGTTGATTCGCCTGTCACAAGCCTTTGCCCCCCGATGTTTGAATTGCAAAATCCGTCTCCGCAGCATTCCACAATCGAGTCCATGCCGCTTCCTATGCACATGTATTCGTGGGTGTTCGCGCCTATGGTCACTGGAGTTTTCCAAAAAGTGCCGTCGCATTCTATCAGTTTTAGCCCGTCTGACAGGTATTCTGTATCAGAACAGCCCACATAGGTTATGCCGCCTTTGTTTTCCGATGGCACTATCCATTTAGCTTTGCCTGCCTGGTCCACATTGCACAAAATGCCGGAAGGGCTTATTGTGCCGCAATCGTCAGTGTCATCGCCGCAGCATTTTGAGATTCCGTTCCAATCAGTTCCATAAACACACCCACAGGCTTCTTGAAGTTTGTCCGGCTCTGTTTCTTCAACAGGTGTTGGTGATGATGAAGAAGGGCAAATGCAATTATGGGTTTTGCCTTCTTTTGATACAGTGCATCTATCTTCAACTCTATAGAATCCAAATTGGTCTGGAGCTATATCACTTGTCAGTACATTATTTTTGTTGTAACATCCATTCGGGTCTATGGCTTGGCAGGTATGTGAAGCATAAACAACATTAAATGCTAAAGAAAAAGTGATTGCCGTTAACAGAATAATTGCCAATGTTTTTATAAAATCAGACATTTATGATACCTCTTTTGATGCTAAATAACTTGTTTGATTATTAGTATTTAAAAGTTTCCAAAGCCAATCGCCTATAGGTTGTATGACAAAGACTCATTAATAATTTTGCCGCTCATGCCAAGCATTGCGAACAAGCTTGATATGTCATGAGGAGCCCTTAGCTCAAACGGATTTCCGGAAAAAGATGCTATTATTGTTTTTGCCCTGTACTTACGGCACAATGCTATGTTTTGCATCATCCTTCCCATCACCAATGAAGACTCTGCTGGTTTTTTATTGAGCAATGCGCTGTAAGGAATGCCAATAGTCACGTTATTCCTGGCAGCGAGCTCGCATAAAATATGGTTCAGCCCGGATGCCCTCTGGTGCAGGTAGTCTTTTCTTGGGGATCCTTCAAGACCATAGATAAGTTTTATTTTTTTGCTCTCGATGAAATGCCTGTCGTTGTCCGAGCTTTTTGCGACAAGCATCTTGGAATGCTGGAAAGCCACGTTCATATTATTTTGATTTATTATAAACCCCGCCTCTATGGTTATTTTTTTGTGCCTTAATGGCTGAAATTTTTCCAAGATTTCTTTTTGATTGCTGCCAAATTCATATAGAAAATATAATTTTTTTATTCCGAGCTTGGATGCCGCATCTATAAACTCAGATTCATTATTTTTTGGAACAACAATATCGCTAAACATGATAGCCAATATCTATGATTTTTATTTAAAGGTATGGTTCCACAGGAAACCAAGGAGGCATAATTTTTCAAAAGCCTATGTCTGAATAATTCTGTTTAAAAACAAAAGTATTTATAAATGAAAGGGCTTTTTAAATATTTATAAATAAAGCACATAAACTAAGCTTAATAAAGGCTCTAAATAGAAATTGGGGGTTTTTTAGGGCTTTATCAGCTAAACTAAAAAATATTTTTGGAGCGTGATTCAAATGGTTAAGAAAGAGACTAAAAGAGATATAAAAGTTGTTAATATAGTTGTTTCTACGTCTTTAAAGCATGATATACCGCTTGAAAAGATGGCAGCAACTCTAAGCAATACGGAATATAATCCGGAACAGTTTCCTGGGCTTGTTATAAGGATCAAGGAGCCTAAAACGTCCGCTTTGATATTCAGCTCTGGTAAGGTTGTGTGCACCGGAGCCCGCTCTATGGATAAGGTAGAGGAAAGCATAAAGAAGATAATAAAAAGCCTTGAGAAGATTAATGTGAAGATAACAATAAAGCCTGAAATAAAGATACAGAACATTGTGGCTTCGGGCTCTGTCGGGATGGACCTCAAC
>CAZFEZ010000010.1:15495-16207 GCA_964518225.1 uncultured Methanosarcinales archaeon
GCTGTTCAGCAACGGCAAAGTTGTATGCACAGGGACAAAAAGCGAGAAGGAAGTTCATGCTGCCCTTGACAGGCTGATTGAGAATTTGAAAAGGGTTAAGGCTTAAGATTTTTGTTTTTTAAATTTATGTCTCGGCTTGGGGTGGTTTAAAAAATAATTTAGTATTAGTGCCCTAAGAAGAGCGCCACTTAAGCTATAGAGAATTTTGAAAAATTATCAAATCGTCAAAGTTCTCTATAATCAACCACTGGACATCCCTGCCTAAAATATTTAAAGCATTAAAACAAGAGAGTTGAGAGTGTGATATAACTCGCACGCATTTACCATGGAAGTCAATGTTATCGAGCAAATAAAGAGGTTTCAGGAGTTTATTGACAGCAATTACTATGATTCTCTGCTGGAGAATGCAAGAAAGGGAAGCAAGAACTTGCTCATTGATTTTGCCGAGCTGTCAAAGTACGATCCGGAATTGGCAACAGAGCTTCTGGACTCCCCCGAAGATACTGTAAAAGCAATCGAAAAGGCGATAGAGCAGTTTGATGTTGACGGCCTGGTAAATTTTAGGATTAGGTTCCATAATCTGCCCCAAAGCCAGCACATATTGATACGGGACATAAGGAGCAAGCACATAAACAGGCTTTTGTTTGTGCATGGAATCATAAGGCAGAAATCTGACGTAAGGCCGCAAGTGACATCAGCAAGGTTTGAATGC
>CAZFEZ010000011.1:0-1274 GCA_964518225.1 uncultured Methanosarcinales archaeon
ATTGCAGCCGTTCAGGATAGGCACGATTCCTACGACCGGATTCTTTCTTACAGAAGGAAGATTGACTTTCTGCTCGTATTTTTTATCAAGAAGCTCTGATATTGTTCCACTTAATGAATTATCAACAACAGCCGAAATTCTCCCCAAGTTGTGAGTGTTTACAAAACTTGCGCTTTCATCAATCTGCCTGATTTTTGGAACAATGCTTTCTGTTATGCAGCCTGCAACAATTAATTTCTTTTCCGGATGCTGCTTTTTTAATCTTCTGATTTCCCTGAGAGCAGTATTATCCCCTTTTACTGTGCAGATATTGACAACATTGGCATCAGAATCATCTTCCTTGCTTGCCACATCAAAACCTGAGTTATCAAGCAAGCCCATCATTATCTCAGATTCCCGCAAGTTGCTGCTGCATCCTTGGGTGATGAAATTGATTTTTGGCATAAACTAAAGAAAATCACGAGGGATTTAAAGGTTTTTGTTTTCATAAACCAAACATCTTACTTAATGCTGACTTAATTGTAGTCCATTGCTCAGAAGACACATTTCCGATTCCCCCTACAACTAGGGATTTGTGAACAGCCATAATCTTCTTCAATCTTAAAGTAGAATCTTTATGCAAACCTGTTTTGCTTTTTGGAAGTTGTATATCAAACGGGCTTTTGCTTATTGTTGTGCTGGTTATAAATGCAAGAAGAAAGTCACCGTCTTGGTCTTCTGGTAATAGAACAAGCGCAGGCCTAAGCTTTTCACCTGAAAAATCCGTAAAAGGATACCTAACTAGAACAATATCTCCTCTTTTCATTCGCCCTTAATATCAGCATCTGTATAGATATCTGGCTCGCTTTTCAGAAAATTAAAGGATGGGTTTGCCATAGCAAGTTTATTCCACTCGTGACGTTCAATAAATATTTCTACTTCTTCACCTTCTTTAATATCCTTTACTTTCTCTAGAGGCTTGAAAACTCCTTTTTGAAATAGTACTTTTATTCCCATAGAAATTATTCTTTTTTGCTTATATAAAAAGGTTTTGGAAAAAATTATGCGTTGTAATAATAAACTCTATTTAAGTATCAGGAGTATTTTCTGTGATTCAATCCTGTAGTAATTAGGTAATCAATACCAGTTGTAAGTGTATCAGTCATTCTTTTTCCTACCAATCCAGCTCTTATGGAAGCATTTACATCTACATCGTAGGAATAACCAACAAACTTTTTTAAAGTTTTTGAATGCACTACCCTACTCAAAATAAATTTTTGTTGTGGTGTAAGTTT
>CAZFEZ010000011.1:1374-3038 GCA_964518225.1 uncultured Methanosarcinales archaeon
ATAATAATTTCTAAATCCCTTTTTTTGAGCCTCTCGCCATTTTTGTAAGCATCCAAAGCAATTTCCAAAAGAGTTCTCGTTTCTGGATTTTCTGCAGAATCAATATCATGACCAAGCAATTTCAATTTATCAGCTACTTGTTTAGCTAATATAGCTGCAGTTTTTTCATTTCTATGGGATCCAGATAAAATAACTACCTTTCTCATGCTTAGTTTTTTATTTCACATACCTTCCCTTAACCTTCTCCATTATCCAGCTCGTCAAAACCCTTGTTTCATACTCATCAGGGGTATGGATGCTTTCATGAATGTCGACCATTCGCGCTGTGCTTCCTGCCAAGTCAGCCCGCCTTCCCATAGAATGATCGCCGATGTAAGTGAACCCAAGAACACCGCCCATCATTGTTTCAGGCAGAATATTGAGCCATTTTAGAGGCACTCTGCTGCTCATGTCCTCTTTTTCCCGGATATGCTTTTGAAGATAGCCATTTAAAATTTTTTTGTAGGGACCCTCAGAATAATCTTTATTAATTGTAGGCATGCCATACTTTGACAAAATCGTTTTTTTATCAGCAGCCCCACGCTCCACATTTTCGACAATGCTTTCAAGGACAGGGGGTTTTTGTTCCATCCTTTGTTGGGTGAAATTTATCAGATAGTTTGGCAAGAAAGGCAATAAACCCAATTCAATCATTCCAATAATTTTGTAAATCTTCTTATCCATTTGCTTTCTTAAAAACCTCAACAGCCTCGCCTATTAATTTTTCAGCCTCTTTTCTGCTGTTTGAGTCGCTCACTATCCTGAATACTCTGCCTTCTGTCCTGGAAGCCCTGAACCATACAAATGAATCTTTTCCTGTTATTATTTTCAGGCCGCCTTTTATGCCTCCTGTTTCTCTTGTTTCAAAGCCCCTTTTTGAGTAATGCTCTTTTATGGATTTTTTTATTGAATTGTGCTTTTCAATGCCAAACTCTATTTTTTTCTTAATAGTGAAATATTTCGGAAACTCTTCCATTATGTCTGCAAGATTTTTTCCCCTTTTTGCGATTACTGACAGAACCATCAGCAAAGTAAGAATCCCATCCCGGCATTTTGACGGCGGAATGATGACGCCGCCGCTGGAGCCTTCGCCACCTATTGCAGCTTTCAGCCTGTCCATTTCTCCAACGACATTTGTCTCCCCCACTTCAACTTCCTTAAGCTTTGCCCCGTATTTTTGGACAATGTCTCTGACTACATTGGATGTCACGTCATTTACTACAACAAACTTGTTTCTTGGGCTCTTTGAGCTTGAGAGCATTTCATCAACAGCCAATGCAAGAATATAATGCCCGGATAAAAGCTTCCCGCTGCTGAGCATTATCTCCACTCGGTCAGCGTCGCAGTCAAATCCAGCCGCAAAATCCGCTTTGTTCTCATCTATAAAACCTTTCAGATAGGCCAAGGAGTCTTCGGTTGGCTCAACAGCCCTGTTGAAAATGCCGTAAGGCATATTGACCCCAGTTACTTCAATGCCAAGCTGCTCAAGAATCTTTTTTGAGATCGCCCCTGTGCCGCCATTAGGATCGACAACAATCTTTTGGTGCGAATCTTTTATCCTTTCAATATTTTCTTTTCCAATAATGTTAAAAATAAATTTTGTATATTCCTTCACCGCTTCTGTG
>CAZFEZ010000011.1:3058-12889 GCA_964518225.1 uncultured Methanosarcinales archaeon
CTTTAAACGATTTGGAATTATTTATCACAGAGATCATATCATTTTCACTTAATATGGCGCCGTCTTTTCCCAAAAACTTGAAGCCGTTCCAGTACGGCTCGTTATGTGAAGCTGTGATTATTATGCCGCCGTCGGCATTAAAGTGCCTCACGGCAAATTCAATTACCGGGGTTGGGGCAATTCCAATGTCAATGAAGTTGCAGTCCAAGATCCCCATTATGGCATCGCTTAATCTTGTTCCGGAGGGCCGCGTATCCATGCCCAGCACAACAGTTACATTGCTTTTCCTGGACTTATTCTTCAAAAAAGTGTAATAAGAGTATGCGCATCCTGCTGCTGTGTTTTCTGTCAAATCCTTGCCGTAAATGCCCCTTATGCCTGAAAATGATTCAACCAAAGCCATACTGACAGATAAGTCAAGGTGTTATATATGTTTAACTTATTTACTATATGGAAATTAATTTCATTCAAAATTTTAACCACAATATTTTTATAATCCAATAATATGATGAACCTGCATGGACGAAGAATCTCATAAGCTTGGAGGCAATATAGAACTGTCCGGGTTTAGGGATACGGACAGCTCCTCAATGGTTATCATCAAAAAACTTGTTGGGACTTATGCAAGAAAAATATCGGAGCACTGCAAAAACCTCCAGACAATTCATATCACATTGAAGCCGATCCACGAGAGGGAAAAGAGCGAGAAATATGAAGTGCATGCCAAAGTCTTAGATGACGGTAAGGTTTATGCATCTGAAATGGTGGACAGGAACCTGTTTGTTGCAGTCGACAGCGCGCTTAAGAAGGTTACAAGCGAGATGGAATGAAGTATATAAAAAAAATTTCTAGAAATTATTTAAGCCTGCTGGGAATCTTCTGCTTTCTGCTGCATCTTCTGCTTAAGGCTGATTATCTGGATTAGTTTCAAAGCATTGATTTCCTGTTTTAATTCCTCTATCTGGTCTTTAAGCTCGTAAATCAATTCATAATTATGCTGTATGTTATCCGCATTTTCGGTTACAATCGATGGCAATTCCGAGAATTCTGTAAACTCCCTCCTAATCTGCTTTATCCAAGAATCCACATTGTCCCTGAAAGTTTCAAGCTCCGGTTCCATTTTTCACCAAGGTCTCAAAAAAGAGGCAAGTTCTTCAAAGGCTTAAAGTTGAACATGAGCTCACATTGGGTGAGTAAATCGATTGTTTCTTTGCCTTCCAAGATATTGCATGGAAAATCCTGCGTATGCCTACTCTTTATTCGAAGTGATATACTGGTATACCTTTTTGTATATTACTTATTTATATACCTTTCGGTTTTAATACATACTGGAGAATATATGTTCAGAAAAAGTTGTTACCAACTTGTAAAAGAGCGTTTTTTATCAAAAAAATCCACCGCTGGGGGAATTCGATGTTAATTCCGGCAGCCTGGGCAGGCGTTTTGCCGTCAAGAGACATATGTGGCCGAAGAAAATTGTAATAAATCTGCCAAGCTGTTAGGGTTGTCTGGCAAGGATCAAACTCGTCAAAACATCTCATTGTTTTAGTCCTTAGGACCTATTATCCTATGACCAATCCTTAAACACCATTCAACAAATGCTATGAAAATAAGATATTTTGCAACATTTGGAATTTCCTGAACGAAATTATTAAAGGAAATCTGAATGCTTTCGATAGTGATTGATGCAGGGTCCGTTAAAAAAACTATTATCAAAGCCCAAGGCAATAGTTTTGCCATGTCTTCCGCCAATTTTGGGCTTGTATACGCAGCTATCCTTGTAACTGAAACGATGACTATCCCAAAAAACATAATTTCTCCTATTGGCCTGGCTTTTGCAATCAACACCAAGAGGAAAGAGAAGATAAGGAACCAAATAAACGAATACAAAGGGAAAATTATTAAGTACTTGGAGAAGTACACAAGCCTGTTAATAAAATTTACGAACTTGCTGTCCGAGTCAATTTTTGGAATCTCAAATAAATTCTTCCTCGTCAGCTGCCTATGGTAAAAATACCACATAATAAAAATTGCCAAAAATAAAATTATGGTCGAGCTTAACAAAACCAAAAACTGCCTGTCCACAAAGAAATCTTTCAGAAACTGAACGTAAAGGTTCCAATTCATTTTCACAAAGCGCTCCCGACCGCAAGTATAACAGAAATACCTGCAGTATTCAGTACATAAGAAATAACAGAAAACACCTTAGCAGATATAGATTTTGAGGCCGCCAGCATTGTGACTCCAATTTCGTCAGGCAAAGGAGATGCAATTATCAAGCCTGCAACCGCCGGCAAAAGGTACCTTTTGAGAAAGCTTGGGGTTTTACGATTGGCGTATACAATTAATCTTTCCCTGTACAGCTTTTTGACTTCATCATTAAAAGAGAACCTTATGAAATTGAATATGAACAAGTCTCCAAGCAAAGCGCCCAAGCCGCCAACTAAGCTTGCGAGCAGGATATTTTGTTCTTTTGCAAGAATCAGGAAAATTGCAGTTGCAGGAGCTGCTGTAAATCCATAAGTAAACAATATCCCTGCTAAGAAGGTGCCAAGAAGTCCAAGCGAGACCACAAACAGGTGAAATTTTGGATTTGTTCTGCCGTTGAATAACAAGTAAGCAATTAAAAATGTGATAAACAATAGCAGGAACTTAGGATATTTGTTTACGTAGGATGAAGCAATCTTTAAAGTGGAGTTTTTGTGATGCATCCTGGATTTATTGTTTTAGGTCGTATTTAAATTTTTCCTTTTTGTATACCAGTATACTAAATGTCTATACTAACAATGGGTGTTTTTAAGTAAGTTCGTGAAGTATAAATTTCAGAAAATCCTAAAAAACAGGTTGTATAAAGAAATAGGAAATATTTAAGTAGGCGGTTTACATACAAACTAGGGCATGGCGCTTAAAATGGAGCAATTTGTGACAATCGGGATTCTTATGATTATTGCAGGGTTTGCCATAATCTTTTTTGGCGTCTTAATGGGTGCAAAAGAGGGTATTTCATCAAAAACAAAAGTTGCAGTCGGCGGATTTATCGGCTTTATTCCGTTTGGGTTCGGCAATGATAAGAGAATGGTGTGGTTTGTGGCAATATTATCTTTGGTGACGTTTTTAGTTTGGATGTTTCTGAGTTTTAGATTTGCAAAATAAACTGTAACCATCTATCAGTCAAGACGGCAGAAACATTTTTATAAAGAATTAGATTAGTCCAAAATATGGGGGGGCTTACTTATTCCAAAATAGGGTATTCTCTCAAGATTGTTGGTGCACCATTAATCCTCTCCCCGCTAGGCATATACGCATTTAAGATGTATAAGGCTTTGGAGGTAAATACAGGACTGGGCATGCCTAAACTATCCCAAAGTGAAGTTCTGGAAGCAGCTGGTTTAATTTTTATCGGAGGGATATACTATTTTGTTGGAAATCTGATGCACAGCCGTGAATTAGAAGAACATAAAGTTAAGTTGTTAGAGGATATACTAGAATCCAGAGAAAACACTCAAGTTTAAAAATATCTCAAGCAATCGCTTCTTGGCACCAGAAATTTTTTCTTATCTAAGCCTAAAAATTTGGAAATTTACTCTTCCTTATCATACTGGCCCTTGACCTTGTACTTGCTGGAGTTAAGAATTTCATTGTACATTCTTTCGTATTCCTCCCTGTAAGGGTTCTTTTTGAAGAAAAGCTTGTAAAGAATGTAGAGCGATAGGGCAACATAAATGCTTATTAGGATAGTTTTGTTTATTTCCATGCAACTGCTAATGGCATTCTAATATTTAAATGTTCGGTTTTTTAGCCCGAATATTTGGTTCCAGTTGGCAATAATCGCAAAATAAGTTAATTTTCTATCGGCAGAGTAACAGGAATAAATCTTCGCTTAACTTACTTAAGATCTAACAAACAGTTTTAAAACTGTGTTTAATGGTTGTAAAAACCAATAATTTTTACTTCCTTAGAAAAAAAGGAGGTGCTTTGGTGCTTACAGAATTTCATAAACCCAACTATGATGTCTATCTGCCTGATGTGCTAGTGCTAAAGTTTCAAGTCTAGGCATCTCATCCTTAAATCTTCGTGCTATCCCTCTTAGAAAAGCAAGTCTTTCAGGATCAGGTTCAAATGCTAAATTGGCAAAAGGAATCGAGTGTCCTGGAACAATCCGCATACCAACTTCAAGGAAACGTAAAATTCCATCAACATAATCCGTACCCATTACATCAAAAAGAGTAGGGGTTTGTACTTCAGCTCTTGCAATTCCCTGTTCAGACAATAGAATATTATAGTCTATTCCTCGGTAATTCATAACGCCTAAAATATGATAGTCCCTATCCATATCTTTAAGTCTAGCCCAATCTGATTTTTGAACAGTAACGGCAGCAGAAGCTAAAGCTGGAAGTAAGCATATTGTTACTTCATTAGGTTCGGGTTGATACCCCTTTTCATATTTCATAAATAATGCCATTTTAATTATCGATGAGAAAACCAATTCATTTATAACTTTTTCCATTATTAATTACTATAAAATGAATACAATAGCCAAGCACCAAACCCATTTATTCTTTTAGTAAAAATATCGCTGGCGCTCCGCGACGTCCCTAAAAATCACTCTCCGGTCGAAATTTTCCACATGCGTATGGAAAATGAAATAAACAAGAATTAGGCGGTTCGCTGCGTTGCACTTAATCTCCCAAGTTTTTGCCAGCTCTGATAAATTTCTCAGCCCTGGTTAGACTGGAGTATACTCCACTACAAACGAATATTCCGTTTTTCAATTCAAAAACATTTAAATAAAACACTCAAACCTAATTTTGCATGAAGAAGCTGATAAGGAAAACAGCAGAGGCAAGCCTGCCTACAAGATGCGGCAATTTCAGAGTTATCTGCTACGAGGACCGCAACAAGGGGCAGCACCTTGCATTGATTAAAGGCGATGTTAGGGGCGGAAAGAATATTCTTGTGAGAGTTCATTCTGAATGCCTTACAGGAGATGCGCTTGGCTCATTAAGATGCGACTGCGGGTTGCAGCTGGAAAAAGCTCTTACGCTAATCGGCAAAAAAGGAGGGGTCATCCTTTACATGGCTCAGGAGGGAAGAGGCATAGGCTTGATGAACAAGATTGCCGCCTACCATTTCCAGGACCATGGAATGGACACCGTTGAGGCAAATTTAAGGCTGGGATTCAAGGCAGATGCAAGGGACTACACTTTGGGGGCGCAGATACTTGCAGACATTGGACTTACAACAATAAGGCTTCTTACGAATAACCCGAGGAAAATTATCGGCTTGGGGAAGTACGGCCTGAACATAGTTGAGAGAGTTCCGATCATGATAAAGCCAAATAAATTAAATAAAAAGTATCTCCGAACCAAGAAGGAAAAGCTTGGGCATTATCTGGAAGAGAAAGGGATTGTAAAGTGAATTCAAAATCTCAGCAGATTAATCACTTTTCCGGCATCCTGCTCTTTTACAAGAAAAATTGTGTCAGTGAAGCAGCTTAGCGATTCCACAATATTTATGTTGTTTTCCCCAAACAGGGAGGCAAGATAAGCATAAGCTCCCGGGGTCGTTTCAATCTCTTCCGGGCTTTTTATTATTATCTCGGCGAGATTCCTGTTCTCCAGAATTATCTTGTTCCTGAAGTACCTTTTAATCAAGTCAAGGAAATCCTCTGCTGTTATCACTGTTATGCCTGAAGCGCCTTCGATAATCCTGAATATCTCCTTTTTTCTCTTTATCTCCTTTTCGAGGTTAATCAAATTCTCAAAGTAAATATCCTTTTCAAGGACTATGGCAATCACCTTGTTCTTGATCTCCACCTTGCTTTTTTTCAGAATGCCCCTTATCTTGTTCTCGAATACATCCTCGTTTCTTAATTTGCCTTTGAACCGCCTGCATGCGACCAGAATTGCGTTAAATTTCTTTTTGCTTAAATTCAGCTCCGATACGATCTTCCTCGACAATGATGAATAATTAACCAGCCCATTCTTTACGCAATCTTTTACAGAAGGATGCTCTGAAATATAACCTTCTGCCAGCTTTGTGATGTTTGGCATATTTTTTCATTATCGGGTTTATTTAATGTTTATCTTAATGTGAAATTGACGTTTTATCTTAACTTTTAAGCAGCCTTCACAGCGCATTATAATATTGAAAATTAATAACACGCCCAAAAATAATAAAATCCCTGTTAAATATTTAAATGTTTCTTTTTGGACATTTTTGTTTATTTTTGTTTTAAGCAAAGCGTTAGGTTTAAGAATAAACGCCCCCTATCCGGTCAAATGAAAAAGGATATCAAGAATCTTCTAAGGGCATTTGACAAGAATCTCGTGCCGGAGTTTCAAAATGGAACCTTGGAGAATCTGCTGCAGTCTGTTTATTCCACTAGTCAAAGAATGGTCCTGCATGGATACTTTGAACCTGAAAGCAGATATTCCCCAAAAAATCCCGGATTATTGCTGATTCCTTATTACACCTGGGGCAACCAGTATGGCGCAGGCAAAATAAATGTGGGTGCAGCAATTTTCACTAAAGAAAAAGTTAAGGTTTATGTTGGTGACCAAGATGAGGATTTTGAATTCAGTTATGTTGACAAGTTTGGCGTTATCCCAAGATACCAAAAAAACGGATATGGTGACCGGCTATTCAATCTAGTGAGAAAGCTTATGGCTGAAGAAGGTATGGGCTTCCCAACTCCCGCAATCTTAAGGACAAGCGTTCCCGAAGCGCACGAGTGGTATTCAAAAAGAAGCGATATTCAAACAGTCTTATTTACAGAAAATGGACAATATTACCTTCATGGTTTTGGATTTTTAGAAAAAGATACCAAAAATGAATTGATGCCTTATGCCAGTGCTAAATTCCATGCTGGTGCGGCCAAAGCAGCCTCCAAGCCAGTTACTGTAATGCCAATCCAAAAGTATAATCACGCAGAGATGGCACATATTTTAAAAAATGGCCGAAGAAATGGAACACAAGAGCTGGGATGAGTATTGAGTTACAATTGAATTAAACTGCCATTCTTTACTTCGTAGACAGCACACCCCATCTCTCCCTTATAGAAACCTACAATCTTATTATCGTCGCTCGAAATTCTATCAAAATATCTGATTAATGGGTGTTTATTGAGCCTTTTCTCAAGTTCGTCAAATGGTGCGTTCCCTTTATGTTCAATCCTAATTATTGTAACTTCTTCTTGCACTGCTCTCCGCTTAGGCGGATAGACTATGATGTACTCATTCATAATCCAAATTTGAATTTAAATGTTATTTATAAATTTAATCTTGACGCTTCACTAACCAATTCATTTATTTCCATACAGTCCGTTCTCGTAGATATGTGCATATCTGTCCCCTACTTCAGTAAACGGCACGCTTAACCCATGCTTTTTATTCAATTGAATTACCCTGTCAATGTTTTCCGGACGGGTGTAAATCATGACCAGATTTTCCAAGGGCAGCTTTTTCCAGACCGAAAATTTCCCCCTTTCCCCTTGGATTATCTCTCTTGGCAGCATATTAAATTCGCATACATATGAGCCTCTCGTAACGGCCTGAATTTGGCCATAACTGCGAACTCCGAAGACAAGATATATGCTCCTTAACCTTTTATATTCGTCCTGACTGTGCCTTGGCACCAAATTCAGCTTTAAGGCCAAATTTGCAAGTTGTGGAGATGTATACCTGTTTGTATTAAATGTGCCATCTTTGCGAAAATAATCTAATGTAGCCTTAACGAGATCTCTGGTGAGGTGCTCAAGCTCTTCTCGCTTTTTTTCATAAAGAACATCTACAGCATCGATAGGAAGGTTCCGCATTGAGTGCCTGGCACTGGACCATACACCTTTATTTTCAAATACTCCATCAATGTTTAATGTTCGGCAGGATACTTTTACTGCCGCCCCTTTCTCAGGTTTAGCCATATGGATAAGAAGTATCCCCAAATTTTTAAAACTTTTGCATATTCATTACTTTAAGATAGCTAAAAACAAAACCTTACATTTAAATATCAATTAGGGATTTCTGCATGTTTCAGGGGGTCATATTGATATCTCATAAGAAATACATGGACTTGACAATAAAGCTTGCCGAAAAGGGCAGGGGCCTTACATCGCCAAATCCCATGGTCGGCTGCATAATTGTTAAGCGTGGCAGAATCGTCGGAAAAGGCTTCCACAAGAAAGCCGGCACAGAGCACGCTGAAATTCTTGCGATAAGCGAGGCAGGCAAAAAAGCCCTCAACTCAACGATGTATGTCAACCTTGAGCCATGCTCCCACTGGGGCAGGACCCCTCCCTGCACTGAAAGGATTGTCGAAGCCGGAGTCAGGGAAGTGGTTATAGGCATGAAGGACCCGAATTCTTTGGTGGACGGCTTCCGGGAGATGAAATTTCGCGGCCTGAAAACAAAAATAGGGATACTGGAAAAAGATGCCAAAAAATTAAACGAAATCTACATCAAATACACAAAAACAAAAAAACCGTTCGTAATCATAAAAGTTGCTATGAGCCTTGACGGCAAAATCGCAACGTCCACAGGCAATTCCAAATACATCACAAGCAAGGAGGCAAGAACCTATGTGCACCAGCTAAGAAGCGAAATTGATGCTGTGATGGTCGGGCTTAACACGGTTTTAAGGGATAATCCCGAACTGACGACGAGGCTGGTTAAAGGCAAAGACCCGATGAAGATTGTTGTTGACAGCAATCTGAAGATTCCAAAAAACAGCCATCTTATGAAAGAGCCCGGAAAGCTTATAATAGCCACGACAAGCAAAGCGCCCAAGAATTATGTAAAGAAGCTGCAGCAGAAAGGGGTGAATGTGCTCATAACAAACTCCAGGAAAGGCATGGTGGACCTGCAGGATCTAATGAAGCAGCTGGGCAAGCACGAGATCACAAGCGTGATGATAGAAGGCGGAGCGCAGCTTAACAGCTCAGCAATTAAAGAGGGGATAGTTAATAAGATACTAATTTTCACGGCGCCTAAGATCATCGGCAACGGGCTTGGGGCAATCGGCAACCTTGGTATCAAGAAGATAAACAATGCAATCAGCCTGAAAAACCCCACCACGAAAAAGATAGGAAAGGATTTGCTTATTGAAGGGTACCTATAGTTTTTTAAACATTTATTTTAATATTAGACGTGTCTAAATGTCAACGGCGAGAAGAACAAAAACATTTGATTTGTAAAAATTATTAATAATCCCCATCACCCCCATTCGACTTGCCCGCCCATGTATTAAATACTTAAACAAAAATGACATATTCTAAAATTAAAGACGCCGTCAAAGACTTCAAAAAAGGCAAGTTTGTGATTGTAATTGATGACAAGCACCGCGAAAATGAAGCTGATCTGGTTCTTGCTGCTGAAAAAGTTAATCCTGAAAAAATAAATTTCATGATAAAGAACGCAAGAGGCCTGGTCTGCGTGCCCATGCTGGGCAAAAGATTGGATGAGTTAAAGCTTCCATTAATGATTAAGAAGAATACTGAGTTCACAAAATGCGCTTTTACAGTCTCTGTTGACGCAAAAAACGGCACAACAACCGGAATTTCCGCTTATGACAGGGCAAAAACGATAAAAGCTTTGATTGCCAGAAATACTAAGCCAAGTGATTTGGCGAGGCCCGGCCATACCTTTCCGTTAAGATACAATGCAAAAGGATTGGGGGAAAGAGCAGGCCATACAGAAGCCGCGATTGAGCTGTGCAAGCTTGCAAAATTTTATCCTGCCGCAGTCATCTGCGAGATTATAGGGAAAAACGGCAGGATGGCTAAAATGCCAGAGTTAAAGAGAATGGCTAAGAAGTATGATTTAAAGATTATTATGA
>CAZFEZ010000012.1:0-11863 GCA_964518225.1 uncultured Methanosarcinales archaeon
CTTCAAAACAACTTGGCGTAATAATGAGTCATCCTCCATGATTCTTTCAAACTCTGTAAGTAGATCAATTATATCATACCCTGCACTCATTTTGGACCTCGCGATGTTGAGAAGTTCCTTAAAAATACGCTCTCCAAGATTTCTCAAGCTATTCCTTAAAGTAGGATCCATTTTTTTAATTGCTGAATTTATAAAGTCAGTTTGGGCATTTATTAAATCTTCTTTAAAATCTTGCTCTAAAATAATAGCCCTTGTAATTTTTTTTATTGTTTCATATTTTTCCATATTATCTTTATAATAAGAGGATTCCATAAATAGGGAATAAAGCTTTGATTGAATGTTGAAGATAAGATCGAAAAGACCCTGAAGAAGAATTCGGATATTTGGTGTTCTTTGCCTAATCTTGTGTATGATATGAAGCTTAAGTATTAACGCATTATGAATCTTTGTAAATAGAATTCGTATCTTTTCTTGCTTCCCTGATTCATTAACTATTTTTAGATTTAAATCAGATATCGAAGCTCCGCTCTCTATGGAACGCAATGCATGCAAATCAGCTAAGATCCCGTCCTCAAGTTTTTCTTCATATTCTATATTAATTAAATCCTTATGTGTTAGTTTTTCTATTTCATCCAGTTTTCGGTCTAGCTCATCTAGGTTGTCTATTGCATTATTTATGTTGCCAGGTGAAAAAAATTTTGCTAATTGTTCTTCCTTTTTATAGTCTTCCAAATGCTGTTCCCATAGCTTAATGCGAGTTTCTTCGTCGAACTCTGCTTCCTTCGCTATATCACTTTGAGAACCAAATAGACGGTTAAATAAACCCATTTAAAGCCAATTTTATCTTAAATTTATAAATTTGTCTTTTTAACTTTTCAAATTCCTGTCCAGAAATTCAATGGTTTTCTTCCATGCGTCTTTTGTCTCGTTCGGAGCATAGTTCATCCCGGAAGGGTTTGCAAAAGCATGCCCTACATTGGGGTAAATGTAAATTTCGTTTTCTATTCCCAGGCCGTCGAGCGCTTTGTCAAACTGCCTAGCGCTTTCAACCGGAATTGAAGTGTCTTTGTCGCCAAAAATCCCCAGCACAGGCCAATTTATCGAAGATAGTTTTGTAGCATTTGTTTCAAGATTCCCGTAATAGACGACAGTAGCTGCCATGGGCTCATTTAGTGAAAGCTGCAGCGACATGCCCCCTCCAAAGCACCACCCCATTGAAGCAATTTTGGCGTCGTCAACATCATCAAGATTTTTCAAGAATTCAACTGCATCCTTCATATTCTGCACTGCCGGAGCGGGATTGCTCCTGACTGCACCTGCCAATTGCCCTGCCTCTGTTGAATTTTTTCCCACTTTCCCGTTATACAAGTCAACAGCCAGCACAACATAGCCTTCTGCCGCTAATGATCTTGCCATCTCTTTTATGTTGTCGTTCAGGCCCCACCATTCGTGAATCATTACAACAGCAGGGTATTTTCCTTCATTCTTAGGCTTAGCAAGAAACCCGTTTGCAGGCCCGTAATTCACCATAACCGCTTCGATCCCAGAAGTGTCTCCGTTTTTTAATATTTCAACATTTCTTTCAGCAGGCTGCTGAGATTGCGGCTTTTCTGTTTGGACTTGTGTACATGCAACTAACAAAAAAGACACCAGAATAACAAAAATAATTTTCCACCCCATCATATCAGCGTATTATCTCAAAGTTTTTAAAGTTTTCTGGCTCCTTGTGCTTTATTTCAACTCCAGCCACTTTTGAAATTCCGGGGCTGTTTTTGATGAATTCAATTAATTCTTTTATTTTATCCTCGCTGCCTTCTGCAACAACCTCTACATTTCCATCAGGAATATTTTTTGCATAGCCGTTTAAACCTAACTGCGAAGCCTTATCTCTAACACTCGCTCTGAAAAACACGCCTTGCACTCTGCCATAAACAATGAGATGGACACATTTCATAAAAGAAGTGTGTTTCTGAGTTTTATATAGTTTACTATTTCTTTTCCATATTGCAAACAAGCACTGGACACTGGACATTTGCTGGTGTGAAGTATTTAAAGCAAGGAATCCCAGTATTTGATTGGCAGGAAAAAGGAACTTGGGACTTCCGCAGGAATGCCCCACAAAGTGTCAACGGATTTATGCCGTTGCTTTCCACCCTTTCCTGCTCAAATTTAATCAAAGGTGAAATGAATGATAAGATGCGTAATGTGCGGAGCACCAATCAATCCGTGGTATGAAGCGTGCTATGGATGCCTTAATCCAACGTTAGGTAAGGAACCGGCAATATTGAAAAGGTATGATAATTCATAAAATCGGAGGCGATGAAAATGGAATTAAGCAATGAGTTTGTTGAAGATCTGTTTTTGAAGCAAATCAAGGACCTGACAGCAAGGACGAACAAGCAGTTGAGAAGCTTTGATGTGCAGTTCAGCGGGATTAAAATAAAATAAGGAAGGTGCAAAATGAAGGACGAAGCTGAAGAGTCCGATGAGGACTTCTATAATGCGGAATATTTGGAAGAATCAGTAGAAGACGACCAAATAAACGGCTTGGAAGAAGGTTTCATGATGGGCTATCTGGAATGAATTTCAAATAGAAAAGTTTTTTATAATTCCTTTGCTTTCTTTTATTCATGCGAATTTTGAATTTTGACGAGCTCAAGCTTGAAAAAGAGGCAATTGTAGAGTCAATAATAAAAGGCGCTGTTTTCATCTATCCCACTGACACAATTTACGGCATTGGCTGCAATGCGCAAAGCCCAAATGCAGTCAAAAAAGTAAGGCAGCTCAAAGGAAGGGCGACAAACCCTTTTTCCGTCATTGCGCCTTCGGTTGAATGGATTTATGAAAATTGCATTGTAACAAAAGATGGGGCAGAATGGATTGAAAAGCTTCCAGGACCCTATACTCTTATTTTCAAGTTAAAAAATAATTGCGTTGCAAAGGATGCTATCCCAAACTTAAAAACGTTGGGCATTCGGATTCCAAACCATTGGGCAAAGAACATTGCCGCTGATGCTGAAGTGCCTATTGTCACAACATCTGTCAACAGGAGCGGCGAAGACTACATGACTTCCTTGGAGGATCTGGACCCTGCAATACGGAGCGGGGTTGATTTCACGCTTTATGAGGGCAGAAAGGAAGGAAAGCCGAGCAAGATTGTGAACTTGACCGAAAAGGCCAGGGTCATAGAGAGATAAATTTTTA
This sequence comes from uncultured Methanosarcinales archaeon, assembly GCA_964518225.1. Lineage (GTDB taxonomy): Archaea > Nanobdellota > Nanobdellia > Woesearchaeales > GW2011-AR4. The sequence continues at coordinate 3,205 of CAZFEZ010000012.1, forward strand.
AAAAGAGTTCTTTTTAATGCGTGTATGGGAAACCATATTAAGTCAAAGCTCAGAATCCTTGCAGCCGGGGATATTCATGGCGACACGTCAGCGGCGAAAAGGCTAGCTGAGCAGGCTGAAAAGGAAAGCGTTGATTTGGTTGTGCTGTCTGGAGATTTAACGTATGCTGAAACCTCAACAGAAGGCATTATTGGGCCGTTTGTCAAGAAACATAAGAAAGTCATACTGATTCCAGGCAACCACGAGACTGTTGCAACGGCTGACTTTCTTGCAGAGCTGTATGGCGCAACAAATCTGCACGGCTATTCTGTAAAGTATAAGGACATTGGACTGTTTGGGTGCGGAGGAGCGAATATCGGCATGTTCCAGCTCGGGGAAGACGAGATTTTTGAGCTGATAAAAAAGGGCTATGAAAGAATCAAGGATGCAAAGAAAAAGATTTTAATTACGCATGTGCATCCGTCAGGCTCTTTGATGGAAAAATTCTCCAATATTTTCCCCGGAAGCGAAGGCGTGAAGAAAGCAATTGAAACTTTCAAGCCCGACATACTGCTCTGCAGCCATGTCCATGAGGCAGAAGGCATAGAGGAAATGATTGGCAAAACAAAAGTCATTAATGTCGGGAAGAAAGGGAAAGTGATTGACGTTTAATTCATTAATAGAAAAAATAAAATCCAACAAAATTTCTGAACACCAATATTGCAAATAAAGCTGTTATAATTAAAATCCAAAAGAGTATCTGATTTTTTGTTTCCATATTGCGAAATAGATATGAAATAAAAGCGCTTATAATGAATAGTATAATAAAAATTAGAGCCAACATGATGATAAATAATTGTAGAATATCACTCTTTGATACATTAAACATAAAATCTATCAAGCTACAAGGTTCAGCTATAGATATTGCACATTGATAAACATCTGATCTATTTTTAATTACTATTGAAATGACATAAAGAATATAATTCAGGAGCCATAATATTAAACCAAGAAAATATGTAAAATGATTTTTTTCATATGCTGACTGACTTCCAATGACTAATTGTTTTTGTAAACATTGTCTTCAATAAAACTCCAAGTCATATTTTTTCTTTTTTTGCTTGGGCTCTTCGTCTTCCTCTTTGACCGATGTTGAGTCCATCTTCTTCAGTTCCTCTTCGCTGAACAGTTCCGCAAATAAATCTTCCGTAGATTGCTCTGCAGGTTCTGCTTCAGGAACCGGTGGCGGAGTCTGCTCCGGCTCTGGGGAAATTGATGGAGTTGAAGCAGCGTCGCCAAAAATGTTTGCAATCGGGCTTACTGTTTCCTGGGATTGCGGCTGGTTTGTGAATATTTCCCCTGAATCCCCAACAAGATTCTGCAGCATTCTGATCACCTTTTTTATGTCATCGTGCGTATCGTGCGATGTGTCTACTGTAATTTTCATGGGAGTTTCAGCGGGCAGCTAGCTTAAAAATGTTTTGTTTTTTAGGATGAGGGGAATTACCCTTTTCGGAGGCTCTCTTCCAGCTCCCTCAGCAATTGCTCCCGGGGGCTTAAAGCTGCTTTTTTTCTTTTTCTTATTCTGCTGACTATCAAAAAAACAATTAAAAGAGTGAGGGATACCAAAGCTATCAGCGTCAGGGTTTTTTTATCAAGGAAACTTCGCTTAGGATTTTCTGTTTCTACAGGTTGTCCTGCAGCTTTATTTTCTTGCTGGTATTTTGCAGATGTGTTCTCTGCGCTTGTATCATGTGGAAGTTGAGCGCTTATTTCAGTTGCCGCGGTTGCACTTTCATTTGTTTGATTATTGATTGCCGATGATATATTTTCAGGCATGGCATTCTCAATTTTGGGCTCTGCAGTTGGCTCAACTTGCGGCTGCCTCAGAAAGGTAGTGTTTTCTATCACATCATTTATTCCCTTGATTACATAACGAAACTCTTGTGTTATTGGATCATAACCTTCTGACGTCTCCTCAAGGTAGAGCGAATAGTTAAAAAATGCCCCCGGCCTCAGGGTCACAATTCCTTTTTTTAAAGTTCTTGCAGTTATGTCAAACTCCGGTTTGGTTTTCAGCACATCTATGCTCGAAGGTATTTCTATTTCTATTGATAATCTGATGTCCTCCTCGTTATGGATATTCTGCAGTGACATGTTCATATGAAAAGGCTTATTCACCTGAGTATTATTGTCAATCAGCTTTATCAGCTGCAGCTGCCTTGGAAGCACTTTTACTAATGCAGGGGCTGTTGTTTTTTCCTCTGCCTCCAATGAGTTGAAGTATTTCAGATTTCCTACCAGATTGTACGCCCCGTCTTTTTCGGCAATGATTGTTGCTGTGCATTTTTTGGAGTATTTTGATTGAAGTGATCCCTGCCACAAAATCTTATTCCCGTCCAATTCGCATCCGGTGGCCTTTGCAACGGCAAATGGCGCAAAATCCCCAGTATAATTTATGCCGCTTATTTGAAAATCAGTGGGGTTTGTTATTGTTATTGCAAACTCAGCAGATTCACCCAGAAGAAGCGTGCCTAGGCTCAGAGTGGTATTGGTGGAAAGGCTGCCCGTAAGCTTGTATACTGTAACTCCAATCTCATAATAATACTTATAGGTCGATATGTCCTTATGCGAGAAATTGGCCCGGTTTATGCACACCCTGAATACCGAGCTTGATTTGCATGCGCCGTTGTCAATTATTAAGCTGGTTGCGGGAGTCTGTACGAGCACTTTGTTGCTTGTTTCATCATATCCAAACCGAAAAATTGTCCCACCAATGTCCTTGTCGGTGTCCGTTACAGCAATTCCCGAAAAAATCTCAGTTTCAGCAAAAACTAGGCCGGCAAACAGCATGAAAATGGAAAAGAATGCTATGGCAGTTTTCATGGGTTTATGCTTTCTATAAAATATTTAAATGTAATGTTTTTGCAGGAGAATTTATTCAAACACTCTCTGCCAGTTCATATAAACATTGTTTGCGACTCCATTAATGTTCATTTTCTTTATTTCAGCAATTTTGTTATAGCTTTCAATTACAAACGAAGGCTCATTCCATCTGCCTTTGTAAGGGCTTAAATAGGGGCTGTCGGTCTCGCAGAATAATTGCGATATTGGCACGTTCTTGACTATCTCCTGGAACTGCTGGCTTCTTACAACTATTGTAGGCGCTGTCAAAAACCAGCCGTTGTCCGCAATTCTTTTTACAAGCGATTTCTTGCCTGAAAAGCAGTGCATTACTACCTTTTTTAATTTTGAGGCTTCTAGCAGCTCGATGCACTTCTGCTCCGCCTTTCTTGAATGGACAACTATTGGCTTTTTCAGCTCTTCCGCAAGCTTAATCATCTTTTCAAAGTCTTCAATCTGCTGCCTGCTCTCGCCGTCAACAAAGTCCAGCCCGACTTCGCTTACAGCAACTATACTGCTTTTATTTTTCCTGATGAATCTTATTTCTTCATCCACATCAAAGCCAGATGTATTTGCCGGGCAATCGCCGCTTTCTGTCTCTTTCTTCAGGGCATCCCTGGGATAAATCCCCATTGCGCATTTTACAATTTCATATTTTCTTGACAGCTCAAGGCATTTCCTGTTTGTCTCGGGGTTTACCCCGTTTGTTACAATATGCCTCACTCCTGCAGCTTTTGCCCTTAGGACTACTTCATCTATCTTATTTATAAGCAAGGCATGGTCCAGATGGCTGTGCACATCAACTAATAGGTTCATTTTACTGCATATTTTTAACAAAGATTTAAATAATTATTGAGTTTACTATGGGATATGGATACAGTTAGAAGCAAAGGAGCATAAATTTCAGATATTTCTTATAGCTTTACTGTTTTATTTCAGTGCTTAAAATATAATTTTTAATTTTATTGTATTTGCCCCATTGTCTAGGGCAAGAAGCGCAAAAAACATCGCGAAATAAAACATTAACAAAAACCTAATAATAAAAAATATAACCAATTAAGATAGTCAACAAAAAATGAAACCAGTCCGCAATATACAAATAAAAAAGGCAATGAGCGTTAATGAATTGGTAAGCCAGATGGGTTTAACTGGAGTCCTGGGTTCCGGAAGGCTTGGAAAAGCCGTCAATATATGCGAATCTATGATCAAAGACAGGGACTGCAGGGTGTTTCTTGGGCTGGCAGGGCCTCTTGTGCCAGCTGGAATGAGAGAGATAATAATTGATGTGATAAGCAACAAATGGGTTGATGCAGTTGTCACAACAGGGGCTACTTTAACGCATGATCTGGGGGAGGCTCTTGGGTACAGGCACTATCAGGGAAAGGCTGATGTCGATGACGCTGAACTGCACAAGAAAGGGTTTGACAGGGTTTACGAATCTTATATGCCAAATGAGATTTATGAAGGTATTGAAGATTTCATTGTAAAAAATTTCGAAAATTTGAAAGACAAAAAATCAATAAAAGAGTTTTTATGGGAAATCGGAAGGTTAACCCCAAATAAATCAATATTAAAAGCATGCTTTGAGAATAAAATTCCTGTATTTTGCCCTGCAATATCTGATTCCGGCATAGGGCTGATGGTATGGGGGCAGATTGCAAAAGGGAAAAGCATCGAAACAGGCGCTTTTGAGGATTTGAAGGAAATCATTGACATTTCATGGACTTCAAAGAAGTCGGGAGTTATATATTTTGGAGGAGGCGTGCCGAAAAACTACATACAGCAGGCAATGCAGTTTTCCAAAAAAGCATCTTACGGGGTGCAGATCACAATGGACAGGCCTGAACCGGGCGGCAGTTCAGGAGCTGAACTGAGAGAAGGCATTTCATGGGGCAAGCTTGACCCAAAAGCAAAATTTGTGGATTTGATATGCGACGCGACCATTGCAATGCCGATAATTTACGCTGCGCTGAAAGAGAGAATTTAAAAACGAGGTTATATTAACAAATAAAATGGAAGAAGGAGCAAGGATATTACTAACTTATCTAGGCGTAGGCACTGGAATAAGTATGTATCTAGGTGCAGACGTTGCTAAATACATAGAAATTGATGGATTTGAACATGCTATTTTAGTAAATATAGGTCCAACTCTGTGGGAGGGACTTTCCTATGAAGAAATCATGGCAACTGAATTACCGAAATCTCTTGAAAATAGACTGGCAGGTTGGAAATCAAATGGTGAGGTTCATAAAATGCAAAATCCACAAAGATATATTAAGTCAGCATTTTACGCATTAGCTATTGAAGAAGTTGATAAGATAAGTGTAACAGGCTTAGTGTCCTTAGTTTCTAAAAAATTAAAATTGAGGTATTTGAATACGAGAATGAAAGAGTTAGAAGCAAAAGAAAGTTTAAATTTATAGTATATACTTCAAAATCTCCCTCAGGTCTTTTTTCTCGATTACAACATCAGCGGCTTTCTTCAGTTCATCATACTGGCAGTTAAAGGCGATTCCCAGTCCTGCTTCCTTTATTATCTTCAGGTCATTCAGGTAATCCCCAACAAAAACGCATTCCTTCAAACTGATCTTTTCCCTTTCTGCAATCTTCTTCAATGCAAGCGCCTTAGCGTCCATGTCGAACTCTGTAGCCTCGATCTTGCTTATGCTCCCGTCCTTGCCGAAATAAATCCTGCTCAGAAAAACATCGTCGAAGAACTCCTCATGGTTTGGAAGGAAGTTTTCAAGAAGAATGTTAAAAGAGCCCGAGATGACAGCAAGCTTGAATTTTCTTTTTTTAAGCTCTGTTAATGTTTCCATTGCGCCTTCCATCAGCTTCAAGTGTCTTATCGCTTTGAAAAAATCATCCCTTTTCGCATTTTTCTCCTTCCATAAGTTTATGTCGTGCTCTGCCCATTGCAGATATGTGATTTCGCCGCTGAAGAACTTATTTTTGGCGTCCTCCCTTCTGTGCTTATCGGTCTGGAAATAGTCATGGAATATCTGCCAGGAAAATGTCAGGCTGTCTATCAGTGTACCGTCAACATCGAAGCAGACCAGCTTGTATTTTGGCATAAGAATTAGAAACATTAAGCGTAATTTAAATATTGCCTTATTTAATAGTGCCTGCCCAATTCATCCTTCATGTCATAAAATATGGAGCAGAACTTCATAGTCGCAATGTTAAGCTCTTTTTTGCCTTTTTTTGTCAGCCTGTATTTTTTAACCTTGCCTTTGCTTGGGATCTCCTCTATAAAACCGCTGCTGCTTAAGGACTTCAAGACAGGATAAATCGTACCAGGGCTTGGCCGGGTTCCCTTTCTTTTTTTTAACTCCTCTCTTATCTCCTCGCCTGACATATTCTTTTTGCTTATGAGCCTTAGAACTATAAAACTCAAAAATCCCCTCATATCGCAGCAGCATTTATCCATGCTTCAACAATAAAGTCTGGCGTATATATAATTTTCCCCCATTCTGCACTTATGGGTATCGTATGACCGATAGATTTATATACTAGTATCGTATATCCGATATTATCTTTAAAGCTATTTAAATAATAAAGGAGGCAATAAGATGGAAGAGAAATGCTCTGAACCGGAAAGTAGTGGATGCTGTTCAAATGAGGCTGAGGAAAAATGCGGCTGTTCAGATAAAAGCAGCTGCTGTGGAAAAGACTATGACAAGATGGATATGATGATGTGGCTTGCGCACAGCGCAAAGATGGAGCTTATCAAGGAAAAGATGAAGAAAAGGCTCGAATCTGTCAAAGGCAAGAAGCTTGACCAGGTTGCTGAATTATTTGTCAATGCAATGATGGACGAATACAAAGACCGGGCAGGAACCGAAAAGAGAAAAGAAGAGCTTAGGGAAAAGTTTGAGTCTATATTCGACAAAGAGTAAGAACGGTTATTGCGAGTTTATTTTTTATGTTGGATTTTTTTCTTTCATCCAAATGCAGTAGGTTTAACATAATTAAAAAGTATAAGAAATAAAGGTGCTAAGATGAAATTTGACAAGATAGTCATGGAAAGGTATGCAACAAAGCTCTTTGACAAAAGAACGCTGCCGGAATCAAAAGTAGACACGCTTCTTGAAATTATAAGATATGCGCCTTCTTCTTTCAATATACAGCCGTGGGCTGTTCAAGTGATAACTGACCAGGCTACAAAGGAAAAACTGTCCGGAGCGTCCTGGAATCAGCCCCAGATAACTTCCTGCTCCCATCTTCTGGTTTTTTGCGCCGACACTGACATTTTAGCAAACATTGAAGAGCTGGAAAAATTGATGATTGGCAGCGGAGCCAAGCCAAGCGAGATAAAACAGTTCATTGATATGATGAAAAATTTCGAGAAGGGATTGGACAGCAATCAGAAATTGGCATGGGCCCAAAGACAGACCTACCTTGCCTTGGGAAACGCCTTGAATGGCGCCAAGTCCCTTGGATTTGACTCATGCCCGATGGAAGGATTTGATCCAAAAGAGTACTCTAATATTCTCAACCTGCCGGATAACATAGTCCCTACGGCATTATGCCCAATAGGGTATGCTAAAGACAAGCCAAATCCAAAACTGCGCTTTCCGAAAGAAAAAGTATTCAGATATAAATAGAGTTTCAAGTTTTATCATGGCTTATGTCGGACATTCCCCTTCTGTCCAGTAAAGAACATTTTCGTCAGCGCATGCGTTGCAGCTGTTGCTGTAAGTTTGGGCGCATGGATACCTTACGCATTGTATTTTTTCCGGGTCAGACCAGCCGCACACGGGCTTGTATATCTCAATGCACACGTCTGCCTTTTTCTGCTCGGGGGTGCAATAATTTTGCTGCAGTTCACCTTCTTTAGGCTTGCAGCCGCACCCGCAGTCGTCTTCAAAATACTCCATTGTCTGCTCGCACACAAAGCGTATTCTTGAGCATTCATCAGGGCGTTTGCCCACATATTTTTTGGATTCGCCGTTATAATCACAGCCTTCTTTTTGGCATTCTATAATGCAATTGCGGCAAGAGCCCAATGGCAAAGAACCAGCATTTTCCAATTCAAAAGTGCATTGCCTATTCGGGTATTCCTGAGTAATTAGTTTTTGGCACTCCTCGTTTGCATTAAATTCCGGATTTTCTGCTTCGCATAATTCAACTATTTCTTTTATTGGAGTTTTATTTTCTTTTGGGCACTCCGCAAACTCGCAATTTGGAGGCATTCTCACGACGGCAGATCCATCGGGGCATAATTTCGCCTCCTCAGTGCAGGGATTTGATCTGTCCGAATTATTCTGCGTATCGCATGCGGTTACTATAATGAGTGCAGACAGAAACATAAAAAACATTATTTTTTTCATAACAACTGCATTTTCTTAAAATATTTAAATCTTTTTAAAATCCATTGAAAATCAAATGTTTTTTCCATACAGAAATGTAAATGCAGGCATCTCAAATTGTTAGAAAGTTAATTTCTCTGCATAATGGCCTATAATGGGCAGCTCTTTTTGATTATTGTTTACGGCATTGATTATTCCGATTATAGCAAAAATCAATGGAACATACGAAAGAAAATGTAGAATGCCCCACGTAAATGCCATAAATCCCATTATAAAAAATCCAAATAAAAAGTTTAGCACAACTGACCAGATTACGCTAAAGATAAGCAGGATTATCCCCTGCTTCACATGAAATTTGACACGCTCATCCGTCTGCATGCCTTTGTCAACAAAGTACCATATTATTCCAATTAGTAAATAAGATATTATAGCACAAATTTTTCCATTATCGTTTTTTGCCATAA
>CAZFEZ010000013.1:0-8263 GCA_964518225.1 uncultured Methanosarcinales archaeon
CTCGAAAATGGAACATTTTCGACATATTACGAACGGACAACTATTGCTCAATAGGTTTTGTCCGTGAGTATAGAAGCCCATAATAATTTATACAAGTATTTCTTTAACATTTACGTAATGAACAAACTAGAACTCATTTACAACAGCCTTTTCTCCCATTTCGGCCCTCAGCATTGGTGGCCCGTGACGGAAAAGGGAAAGCTGCACCCAGAGTATTCCGGGGGGCCAAAAAACGAAAGGCAGCAGCTGGAAGTGATTTTCGGCTCAATCCTGGCCCAAAACACAAGCTGGAAAAACGTTGAAAAAGCGATTGCTGAATTAAACAAAAACGATCTCATCAGCATCAAAAAAATAATAAGGATAGAAAATAAAAAATTAGCCGGAATAATCAGATCTTCGGGCTACCACAACCAGAAAGCAAAAAAACTGAAGAATTTCTGCGGATTTTTGTTGAAAGATTATAATGGAAGATTAGATTTATTGTTCAAGAATGATATTGAAAAACTAAGGAGTTGGTTATTGTCCGTCAATGGAATTGGGCCTGAAACAGCAGATTCAATCATTTTGTATGCTGCCAAAAAGCCGATTTTCGTGGTTGATGCCTATACTAAGAGGATTATGCAGAGGATTGGTTATCCTCAGGACAAATACGATGAATTGCAAAGATTATTTATGCAAAACCTTAAGAATAGCGAAAGATTATTTAATGAGTGCCACGCATTACTGGTGGAGCTTGGCAAGAATGTATGCAAAAAAGAGCCTTTATGCGGAAAATGCCCGGTAAACGGCTTTTGCAGCTATTATAAGACAAAGATTTGAAAATGGCGCTTTCACTCATAATAGGGGCTGTGGCCGTGTATCTTATCCTAATGTTCTTCATACACAGGATGTTTGAGAAATTCATCATGATGCTTCTGTTTTTGCTTTCGACTGTTTTTGTTGTGGTATTGCTGTATTTTGTGTTTAGGGGCACTTAATCCAAAATATTTATATATACCTCCTTCTAAATTCGCCTTGAGAGGTGAACAGATGGGTTTCTTCGGCAAGCTGGCATTCTGGAAGAAAAAAGATGACTTGGATGACTTAGGCAAAGACCTGGGCATTGACAAGGAACTGGGATTGGATATGGGGCAGGGGCCTTCACCTGACTTGGGGATGGGACTGGAGCCGCAGACGCAGCAACCGTATCAAAAGTATCCCTCATTCCAGCAGAATCAGAACTTTCAGCCGGCATTTCAGCAGCAGCCTTCCTATAACTCAAGCGATGGGTATATCAATTCAAAAAATCTTGAGGTCATATCAAGCAAGCTTGACGCCTTAAGGGCTTCTTTGGAAAGTGTAAACCAAAGATTGGCTACAATTGAGGCAATTGCCCGGGGAGAGCAGGACGACTCACGAAGAAAAAGGTATTATTGAAAAGCTTTTTATATATCAATTTTAATTCTACCCCGATGGGTAAAAAAAATGTCATTGTTTATTCTACAGCATTACTGGTTGTATTTTTAGACCAATTAACAAAAATTCTCATTAAAAAAAATTTTCAATTAAACAGCTCCATTCCGATAATAAAAAATGTTCTTCATTTAACTTATGTGACAAACACAGGCTCTGCTTTTGGATTGTTCAAGGGGCTTAACTTGTTTTTTATATTTTTTTCAGTTATAGTGGTTGCTGTCATTTTTTATTACCTCAAAAAAAAGATTAGAGAAAATGAAAGATTATTGCAGCTTGCGATAGGATTGCTGCTCGGAGGCACATTGGGAAATTTCATTGACAGGCTCGCTTACGGACATGTGATAGACTTCATCGACTTTAGAATCTGGCCCGTGTTCAACATAGCGGACAGCGCTGTCACAATAAGCGTTGTTTTATTGGTTATGCTGCTTTGGAAAAAGTAGGTGATTTTGTTAAAGATTGTGTATATCCTGTTAAAAAATCAATCAGGCCCTTACGGTTAATAACTTGCTGTCCCTTGCTACCCACATTAATTGCCAAATAGGTACGGATGCCCCTAGCTTTTGCTTCCTTCAATAGCTCCTCAGCCGGACTAATCATTGCTATGGCATGATATTTTAATCCAATCTCATTTAATTTATCTGTCAAGTTTAATTCTTTCCCTATCTCTTCATTGCCCTCTATTGAAATAAGCCTTCCGATTACGCAGCCAAGGCAATATTCTTTTCTCGCAGTTGCAAGTCCCAGTGCTTGTTTATCGTTAAGTGCTTCATAAATATGACCCCTGCCCAAGACTGAAGTTACTATGTCTGCATAAAAAAGCCTTTCAGGACGATTATCATCGGCTATCAGTATTATATTATTGGGCTCAATCATATCACGCACCTGTCAGCCTGAAATCCCTTTATTTCAGCATCTTCCCTTGAATCAAACCATATCTGGTTTTCCGTGCTGACCCTTTTTGCCCAGTCGCATTTCGCAATATGAAACTTGTTGGACTTCCTGCTTGCAATAAACTTGCCCGGTATAAATGTTTTCTCTATATTCGGCTCCTCTTGGAGCTTTATTTCCTCAGCACGGGCATAATACTCTTTCCCGGTTTCGTGCTCCTCAATTTTGCCTTCATAGTGCTTGGAGCCAGTCACGATGTTCAGCAAAGCTATGGCAAATCCTGCAGTCGAAAACGCAATAGTTGCCAGCAGCGCTGCTCCTGATTTCCCGGTCATAAGCAGGATAAAAGACGCATCAAGGAGTAAAAAAAGAAGAGTCAGGCTGAGCAGCGCCCATCCGGATTTTTTATTTTGATAAGCCATAATCATTCCGAAAGCCAGGAGAAAAATGAATGCGGGCAGAAGCAAAAGCTCAGACGCAAACATAAAGCCGCTTAAATCAAATACAGCAAAGATAAAGCCTGCAACCGCAAAAAGCAAAACAAAATCCATTGCAAAAAAGCTTAAGCCTGGTTTTGCCATCACAGGAAGATTTTTATTGAAATATTTAAAGATTTCTGTTAAAAACCACTAAAGAGGGGCATCAATCATTTTCAACTGTTACTTAGAACTCATCCAGCGTGTCTATCTCTTTCAGGTAGCCCTTTTTCCTCAGAAAGAACACTTGCGTTGGAGTGTACTTGTATATCACGTCGCCTTTTCCGTCCCCGCCGTACTCCCACGGCTCGACAATCACGATGTCGGACTCCCTTACCCACAGCTTTCTAGTTAATCTTCCAGGTATCCTGCAAACTCTTGTCTTGCCGTCTAAACACCTTACCCTCATCCTGCTGCCACCGAGCCTCTGCTCTATGCTCCCAAAAGTTTCCTTGCCCCTTGGAAGATGAATTCTAGAAATCTCCTGCTGAATCTGCTCCTGCTTCTGCTGCTCTTCTTTCTTCTTGCTCATTTGATGTTTTGAAAGAAAGTTTCTTTATATATCTTTCTGTCACAAAACCCATATTTTTATATACACAGAATAATTCACAAAAAGAATGAAGCATTTGAATCTTCCGAAAGAAAGGACATTCATAGGCCCGGCTCTGCTTTGGAAAAGGATTGCCGCTTTTTTCATAGACCTGATGATAATCAATCTTGTTGTTTTGCTTCCTTTCAGGAGTCTGTTCCAAAACATGATGCCGAATGACTACTCTTTTTCAGAAGCTTACAGGCTTTTGAGCGGCAGCACGGATTATACAAGATTCATAAGCTCTGTTTCTTTTGTGATGTCTATCTTGATAATCCTATATTTCGTGATGCTGGAAAGCAAAATGTCGCAGTCTATAGGAAAGATGCTTATGAAAATTTATGTCGTCAGCGATAACAAAATTTTAAAGAAATGGCAGCTGTTAACCAGGAATATTGTATTCATCCCGATATTCCCGTTTGTATTGCTCTGGATTCTGGACCCTTTATTCATGTTTTTTACTAAAACAAATCAAAGACTGACTGAGGTGCTGAGCAAAACAAAAGTCGTTGAAAAGTACAGTTTCGGGCAATGATTTGGTGATTCCAATGGCTGATGAGCAAAAAATATTTTTACTGAGGGTTGATGTGACAGCAAACAACATACAGACAACAATGAAAACACAGAACGTTACTCCGCAGGAAGCAATCGGCTTTTTGGAAATGGCAAAAGACCAGATACTTGACAATTTAAAGCAGGGCAGGAAAGATATCTTCCAGGCCTTCAAGAAGGATGGTGAATAGCAGAATGCGAAACATAAATTTTGCGCGGCCCCAGGGCGAAAAAGAGCCGGCTCCAAATTTCAGGTGGGGATACGCCATATTTGTTTTGCTGCTGCTGAGCATACTTGGGTTCCTGGCAGTGGGAATCCTGTCATTATTTGTTGGTGTGGATGTTGAATCGCTAAGCGGCAATGTAGCCATCATACCGATAGACGGCGTGATCGTGGGCAGCGAAGATTCCGGTTTCCTTTTTGAAAGCGCCACAGATTCCCTGGAAACAGTGGAATTCATAGAAAAAGCAGATAATAACCCGAACATCAAGGCGATAATATTGGAAATAAACAGCCCGGGAGGCTCTGCTGTGGCGTCTGAGGAGATAGCAAACGCTGTAAAAAAGGCGAACAAGACAACGGTTGCCTGGATAAGGGAGGTCGGGGCATCTGGAGCCTACTGGATTGCTTCATCAGCAGACTATGCTGTTGCCAACCGGGTTTCAATCACAGGCTCGATAGGGGTCATTGCGTCTTACCTTGAGTTCCCGGGCTTGCTGGAAAGATACAATATAACTTACCAAAGGCTTGTATCTGGCAAATACAAAGACATAGGAAGCCCGTTAAAGGAAATGACTTCTGAGGAAAAAGAGATATTCCAGCAGAATTTGGACAGTATCCGTGATTATTTTGTGGCTGAAGTTGCCAAAAACAGGAATCTGAACAAAAAGGACGTTGACAAAATCGCAAACGGGCTTTTCTATCTCGGCGAACAGGCAAAAGAGCTTGGCTTAATAGACGAGATAGGCGGCAAAGACGAAGTTATCAGCTACATAGAAAAGAAGGAGGGCATAAAGGCCGATGTCGTGGAATACAAAAAAGAAAAAACTTTGCTTAGTGTTTTGAGTGGGGTCATGGGCAAACAATCCTTTTTCGTGGGAAAGGGTATTGGAAGCTCTTTGCTTGATAAGAGGGCTGCATCAGGTATCAGCATAATAACCTAAGTTTTATGTACAAACATATATTGTCATTATTACGAAAAATACTGGGGGTAGTGTTAATCATCCTAGGTATCATATCTGGGTTTATTCCCATAATCCAGGGCTGGATACTCATATTAGCCGGATTGCTCCTTCTTGGCGTAAAAAAAGAAACGATAAAAAAACAGGCACTCAAAATCAAGAGATGGCTTCTCAGATCAAGGCCTTGAAAGTTTACAATAACAAAATTTAAATAATAGTGTATGAAAGAATAGCGTAAAAGAGGCTGGTAAATGGGAAACGGCAAAACCAATATTTTCGAAGTTGTTCTTCTGGTTGTAGGGGTAGGCGCTACCGTGCTCGGCTTTCAGCTCATCAACAGGGTATACAGGGGTGACAACCAGCTAAGCTGGATGATGATTATTGCTATTTTTAGCTGGCTTACCTTGATTGTGATGTTTATTTTGCTAAGCCTGATGGTGGACATCTCAAAAAAGGAGCTGAGCCAGATTAAGATGCTGACGCAGATGCTTTCAGACAGCAAAAAGAAAAAGTGATTGATTATCTTGCAGCTATTGCAATCAGCTCCATCTTCTCTATGTCGCTTAAGTCCACCAAGGGCTTGGGAAATTTCGCATAGTCATCCAGTATCCTGCTGCATGCAGTATTCACCCAGCACTGCACAAACGGGAAGTTTTCAATCTGATTGAAATCCAGCGTGTCAGACACAAAGATATAGCAATTTTTGTCTTTCAGGCGCTTTTTCAGCTCAATTGCCTTCCTGAAATTGTTCTGCCCGGGCTTTAAGGAAACCAGAATGCCTATTTCAGTGGACTCAAGGAATTTGAGGTATGCTCCCTTTCTCTTCGTGTTGTACTTTTCCACTTCTGCCATGTCTATTCGGGACATGACGGCATTTAAGGGGTCATAACAAAAAACATCCTTATCAATGCCCAATGCAATTCCCAAAGGATGAAATATGCCAGTTCCGATGTAAAGGAATGCATCAACATTATCTTTTATCTTGTCTGCTCCGCCTACATCGCAGCCGAGCAGCTGCCCTTCATACTTCTGCCTTGATTTGTCCACAAAAATTGTTTTGCCGTTATCTTCAAGGAATTGCTTTATTTCGCCAATAAAATCAAGAAATTGGACTGTCGTGGCCAATCCAATAAACTGCGGCAATACACTTGTGTCCAGGCTTGAAAGATTTATTTCGCCCTTGTACCTGCCTTCAACCATCATCAGTTTCATGTTGATTTTAGTTTGGCTGAAAGGTATATAAATGTTTTTGATTGGTTGGTTGGTTGGTTAGTTAATAGTTACCACATCCAAGTATAGACAATTGTTTTTAAAGATAAAGCCAGAGATTTGATTCAATGGCTGAGTTGAAGAGGGTTCTTGGGTTTTGGACAATATTGTCTTTGGCTATTGGCTCGATTATGGGCACTGGCTTGTTTTTTGGGGCAAGCATAGGGGCAAGCTATTCAGGAAACGCCTCAATATTAACATGGGTAATTCTGAGCATTATCGCTGTTTATATCAGCATGTATTTCGCTGAGCTTGTGTCAATGTATCCCAAGGCAGGCGGAGTCTATGAGTTCAGCAAGCATGCTTACAGCAGGTTTTTTTCCTTTCTGATGGGGTGGACTGCATGGCTCATCGGCAACTTGACAACATCACTTCTTGTTGTTGCCGCTATTGATTATTTCATTCCATCGGATTCGCAGTTTTTCCTTAAGATTGGAATAAGCATTGTATTGATAGTGTCATTGAATTTGGTTGCTTACTTCGGTGTTGAAGAGAGCGCAATGCTGCTTGTAATGTTTGCGATCATTACAATATCTGTTTTGCTGTCGTTGATACTGCCGGGAATATTCGAGATGAGCATATCTAATTTTTCGCCTTTTTTCATTTCAGGCATTTCATCAATCCTTATCACTGCATTTTTCATTTCGGAAAGCTTTTTCGGATGGGAAAGCGCCACGTACCTTTCAGAAGAAACCAAAGAGCCTGAAAAAGTCATACCAAAAGCCCTTATAATCGGAACAATAGTGGTGGGGGTTCTTGGCACTTTGATAACAGTTGTTGCGCTTGGGATTATCCCCTGGGCGACACTGGCAAAATCATCAGTGCCGCTCTCAGATATAGCAAGGCATATGTTTGGCAGCATAGGGGCTCAGGCGCTAAATATCGGGGTTTTTGTCACCCTTATAGGCTCTGCTGCCGGCGGCATAATAACAATGCCGCGCCTCCTGCTCGCATTGGCCCGGGATAAGCTGTTCATATCCCAGCTTAGCAGCATACATGAAAAATTCAAAACCCCGTACAAAGCGATAATCTTCCAGACCATAGTGTCGCTGGTAATTTTTGGAATGACCTTCGGAAAATACGAGCAGCTGTTGAGCATGCTTGTTCCACTAGGATTCTTGATGTATTTTTTTATAATCCTTTCAGTGCCGATATTAAGAAAAAAAGAGCCCAGCATTAAGAGGGAGTTTAGGGTGCCTTTCGCATCAACAGGCTCGGGCATTGTGATGGGGCTGCTCATATGCGTGGTGTACATTTGGGTTGTTTCGGAGCATGGCGCGTGGAACATCCTAAAATTGGGGTTCTCGTTTATATTCGCAGGCGTGCCAATCTACTTAATGCTCGAGACTTACTACAATCCGGACACCATAATAAAAATTAATGACTATTTAGCTTATATGAACTTGTTTTCTGAATGGATAATCCTTCCCAAGAACACAAGAAAAGAGATAATTGCGCTGCTGGGTGATGTGAAAGGAAAAAAGGTTCTTGAATTCGGGTGCTCTGTCGGGACGCTTACTTTGCATCTTGCAGATGCTGTAAAGCCGAATGGCAGGCTGTATGCAACTGATTTGTCAAGAAGAGATTTGCTTATAACAAAAAAGAGGCTGATGAAAAGAGGCCACAGCCATGTCATTGTGATTCATGACGAGCACCAGGTAAACCGAGTTCATCCGTCAATTCCGCACGTTGACGCAATAGTGAGCATCGGCATGATGGGCTATATGCAGGATGTTAAGAAAGTGCTGAAAGAGATGAGGGATCTGCTGCCATACGGCGGCAAGATTGTTTTTGCTGATTATGTGGATTTCTTTAAGCTGATACCGAATGTTGCATGGCTGTCAAAAGA
>CAZFEZ010000013.1:8273-11839 GCA_964518225.1 uncultured Methanosarcinales archaeon
GGATGCGGGCTTTTCAGTTTTTGTGACTAGGAAAAAAGGATTGTTCTGGAATTATGTTTATGTCTATGGAATCAAGTTTCATGAGGATATACCTTATGTTTAACATTTGCACCATTAAGTGGAGGTGAAGTCCGCCCAGTCAATTCTGCAAAAAGTGTTTCCCTGGCCGCAGACCGCGCCTATGTTGTATATGCCCCAAACAACCGAGGCGCAACTGAAGATCCAGAATCATAAGCTTCAGCAGTCCTGTGTCCTGTTCCGGTAACAATGATAGCCATGCTTTTGCCCTGGGCATAGCCGCAAGTTGAGATGATTTCCTGAATGATTGGAGCAAGATTCGGAGTCTGGACTTTAGCTCCTACGGTAGTCCAAGCCGGGATACTTGACCACTGGACAGAAGCACTGGTTTTTGTCCTAGATGAAATGTCTGCGCTTGAACTTGAAAATGTTGGGGCGTCAGAGACGCATTGTCCGTGGAAAATTAGGTTGGTGGCTTCTGTCCAGCTTGACTCATCAACCGTGAACTCTATCTGGACGTTTTGAATAGCAGCTCCGGTGGGAATGCTGAGAGCTGAGAAGCGCAGACCTACTGTCTGATCAGAAGCATCATGTACAAGCTCCAGGTCAGAACTTGTATAAGATACGGAGTTTGTTGATATGAATTCTTCAGCATCATCTCTTGATTGGGAAACAATGAAAGAAAATGAGGTGCTGGTTGATGGTGGAGGGGGTGGAGGTGGCGGTGACGTTGTTGGTGTAAAGTCCACCCAGTCAATTCTGCAATAAGTATTTCCCTGGCCGCAGACCGCGCCTATCGCCACAGGATTGCCGGAAACTATGGGAGCTGTCACTGAAGCTGTCTGCCACTGGTTTGCACCGTTTGCAAGGCTTGTGGACCATGAGTAAACAGGCGCGCCATTTACCAGAATCCTGTAATCATCTGCATTGCCAGGAGGCTCGTCAGACTCATCGCAATACCTAACCTTGATGATATAATCTCCACTTCCTTTTGGGAATGAACTCAGGGTTACAAATCCCTCTGAGCCCATGCTGCCTCCGTGCCTTGCGCACAATCCGTTCGATGGGGAAGGGCAGTTGCAGTCTGATGCAGATGCGTATCCAGATGTTAGGGAAAGCGCTTCTGCTTCCGCGTAATAATACTCTGGAGACGGTGGTGGAGGCGGAAGTGGTGGCAATGGCGGTGGAGGAGGCGATGTCGCTACTAAGTTTATTACCCCATCAACCTTT
Organism: uncultured Methanosarcinales archaeon; assembly: GCA_964518225.1. Classification (GTDB taxonomy): domain Archaea; phylum Nanobdellota; class Nanobdellia; order Woesearchaeales; family GW2011-AR4. Next base: position 9,522 of record CAZFEZ010000013.1, read on the forward strand.
CTTATTCTGTTAAAGCCTGCGCTTAGGTTTCCGGTCACATTGGACGGTAAAAATCTAACATACTCATTTCCAAGGTAGTTTACTATAAGTTCCCTGTCGGCAGTAACATTGATTGTATAGCCTGCTCCATTGATAGTAGACGGCATGGTGAAGTATCTTTCATAGCCGTTATTGAATCCTTTAGCCATCTCAATCTCGCGGTATGCAAAGTTTGATATATCCTCGGCAATTTTCTTGTTTCCGTCCTCCCTTGATTCCAGAATTTTTGAGCTCATTACTGCAAAAAATCCAAGCACAGCCACAAGCATAAAAGAAGCCAGGACAATAAACTCCATGGCGGATTGTGATTTTCGCATTTTATTTATATTGTGGTAATCCTTACAGAGTTCTGGGTTATTGCCTCAATTTTTACTTTCTTGAATCCCGAGTTTCCAAGCTCCGGCAGCTGGCAAACATTTGAGACGCAGTTTGCGCTTGCTCCCGTTATATTAACTGAGGAAAAAAACACAATGTCTGTAAATCCAAAACTGGTTGATACGCTGAATATCAGCTCCTTTCCGTCAATTATTTTTGCGCTTTCCACTCTGTCCGGGACATTCAGATCCAAAACTGTTTTCGAGCCTTGCCCTGAATAAAAGATGGATTCTGACGCATCAATTATTCCCCGTCCAAGCTTTGTCACTTGGGCATCTGAGATTTCCTGGCTCGACTCTTTTGAGTAGCTGTAGAATAGGTAAGTGGTGGGCACTATGACAAGAAAAGTCAGAGCTACAATCATTACATATTCCAAAGACGACTGCCCTGAAAGCGATTTAGCTAGTTGTAACTCTGCCATTGATTTTGCCGTTTATTATGTGATTTGGCTGTGAAGGGGTGTTAATTGCATAATACCTCAGGGTTACCTTTAATTCTGCCCTCTCCTTGGGGAGATAGCCTCCGCCGCTGCAGGACGAGAACGCTAAATCAAGTTGCGTGTCGTGCGCCCAATCAAAATTAACTGCAGGAGTAGTGCATGATATCGGAGGATTTGCGTCGTTTGTTATCTGGAGCAGGTTCACCCTTACATCCTCTCCTATGCCATTGTTCAGCTTAACTCTTACCTCACTAGGCCTTAAGCTGAAGTCAGTGCATCTGAACTGTGATGGGAATACGCATTTCTGCGGCAGAAATTTCCCAAAATCAAAAATCCCAAAGTAATACAAGGCGCTCATGGTGATTATTATAACCAAAAAGCCCCACACATATGTGCTTAGAAATTCCATTGCTGCCTGTGACTTACGTTTAGACATATTTCACCTCTCTTATTCCGCAAGACTTATTTGCTGATTGGGCTATATATAAAATTTATGTTTTAAGAAGCAGAATTATTCTAATTTTATTGTTATTGAATGCAACAACAATTGTAAAAATAGTTGACCCAAAAGTTTTATTCTATTGATGTAAAAGCCTCTCCATAAACTGTTTTGGCGTAAGTTGGGCCTGCCGTTGTTGCATAGTAGTCAAGCTCTATGGCAAATTTGATTTTTTCGTTTTCTACTAATGCTGTTCCAGAGGCACAATCTCCATGGAAAGTGATTGGATCTCCGGACTTCCAAGCGACGTTGTTAATGGCTGCATCATTTATATCGGCAGTGCATGCTCCGGCAGCGGCATTGTCTGTGGTTACTCTTCCAGCAGTGACTGTCACAGCTGTGCCAAAGTTATTTTTTAATACCATTGTTAGGGTATTAGCAGCTACATTATTCACAACCAGTCTGCCTGTATCGCAGGTTATTTCAGAAACGAAATTACACCTATCGGGCAATAATCTGCTCGGGCTCAATATTCCGAAATAAGCCAAAGTGCCTATCATGATTAGAATGATTAAGAATGCCCAACCATATGTTGTGAGAAATTCTAAAGCTGCCTGTGATTTTCTTTCAAATGCCATTATCATCAACCTCTTTGGTATTTTTACAGCCGTTATTAGATTTTGTTTTGGCTTAAATTATTTATTTCAATTCTATTTTAACTTAGGTATATAAAGCTTTCGATTTTCCGGCTTTGCCCTCAAAGGCCATCGTCATATAATTCCCCCAAATACCATGCCAAGCACTTTTAAAAAAAGGAAATACAAAGCCACTGAGCCGAAAACATATATGGGAATGTATTTGACTCCGCCTTTCACATCCCCTTTCTCAACAATGGACACTATAAGCGACGAAAACAAAGAGATCACAAAAATAGCCACGAGCGAGAATGTCCTGAAATCAGAAGGGTCCATGCCTACATTTGAGAATGAAAAAGGCAGATTGGAAACTCTTTGGGTTGCAACAGCA
>CAZFEZ010000014.1:0-7612 GCA_964518225.1 uncultured Methanosarcinales archaeon
GAAGCCCGCAATAAGGTCAAAGCTGATTGAAAACATCAGGGCAGTCCTTTATCAAAACAGCGACTACAGGAGAAAATTTTTAGACAAAGTGGGTCATAGGATTTATGACGGATGGCGCAGGGAGAAGAAAAATGAGTGGATAAGGATGACTTATCTTGGCAGCGGAAGGCAGGTCGGAAGAAGCTGCATATTCCTGCAGACTCCCGAATCAAGAATTCTGCTTGACTGCGGGATCAATGTCGCATCCCCTGACAAGCCATACCCTTATTTGGATGCTCCTGAATTCAACATAAATGAATTAGATGCAGTTATCCTAAGCCATTCTCATATAGACCATTGCGGTTTTATACCTTACCTGTTCAAGTATGGGTACAGGGGGCCGGTATACTGCACCGAGCCGAGCAGGGACGTTGCAGCTTTGCTGCTTTTAGATTACATAAAAATTCAAAGAGCGGACGGCTCTGATCCCATATTCACCACAGAAGAAATTAAGGAGATGGTAAAGCATACCATAACTTTGGAGTATGATGAAGTGAGCGATGTAACTCCTGATGTAAGGATCACAATGTACAATGCAGGCCATATTCTTGGCAGCGCAATGGTCCATCTGCACGTCGGAAACGGGTTGCATAATATACTGTACAGCGGAGACCAAAAATACGGCAGGACACTGCTTCTTGAGCCTGCTGTCACGATGTTTCCAAGGCTTGAAACTCTGATGCTGGAAGCCACGTACGGCGGCAAGGAAAACATCATGCCGCACAGACAGGAAACTGATGAAGAGCTGATGACCATAATTAAGGAAACAATCGAGAGAAAAGGAAAAGTTCTGATACCCACGCTTGGAGTCGGAAGAGCGCAGGAAGTTATGCTTGCGATTGAGGCAATGGTAAGGGAAGGCAGGATGGAGCCAGTTCCTGTTTATATCGACGGAATGGTTTGGGATGTTACAGCAATTCACACAGCATATCCGGAGTATCTCAACAATACTGTAAGGAAGCTTATATTCCACAAAGACCAGAACCCGTTTTTGCATGAGATTTTCAAAAGAGTCGGCTCTCAAAAAGAAAGGACGGATGTTATTGAGAATACAGGAGCTTGTGTCGTGCTGGCAACTTCAGGAATGCTCACAGGAGGGCCGTCAGTGGAGTACCTGAAGCACCTCTGCGACAACCCAAAGAATGCGATTGGGTTTGTGAACTACCAGGGGGAAGGCTCCATGGGAAGAAGGATACAGAAAGGCGAGAAGGAGTTTACATTTTCTGACGGGGGCAAGCATGAAGTTCTGCAGATTAAAATGCAGGTGCATACGGTTGAAGGATTTTCAGGGCATTCCTCCAGAAACCAATTAATGAATTTTGTCGCCAAGTGCGAGCCCCGCCCGAAGAAAGTCATAATTAACCACGGCGAGAACTCAAGATGCCTTGATTTGGCCAGCTCGATACACAAAGGATTCAGGATAGAGACGGTCGCTCCGAGGAATCTGGAAACCGTGAGGGTGAAATAGTTACTTCTATTTAGTAGTATAAAAATAGAAAGATTTATAAACAATTTCTCTTAGTGGTGGTCTAATGGGGCTGGAAAATAACTTAAAAATGAAACTAGAGCTACCTATACTGGGTGAAGATATACCTGAATTTAGCAAGTGGGTGGCATGGAATAAGTTTTCTGCAAATTATCATAAAGGTGTTCCTTATGGTATTCCTTGGCATGATGGCTTCGATTTCGCAGCATACACAGACAAAAAAGGTGATTGTATTCTAGGTTTACAAGAAACAACTCCAATCAGGGCAATTGATGATGGAATAGTAAGGAAAGCAAGCCCTTGGTATGTAGGTGGGACATACACTATGGATATGCTTATTGAGCATTCCACTTCATTGGTGTCTGGATATAATCACGTTGTTGCAAAGGTTAAAGTCGGATCTAATGTTAGAAAAGGAGATGTTATTGCAACGTTATACAAAGATGAAGGCGCTGAAGAAGGAAGATTGGTTCATTTACATTTTTATTTAGCAAAACTCGATTATCTCGATGGGGAAAGATTTCGTCATTTAATTGACCCTGAAAGAGTATTTGGTGAGATTTCTGATTTGGTAGCAGAACCACAAGGACATAAATATTTTTTAATACCTAAAATGACTCAGCAACCAATAATACACATTGCAAATTTTCGTGAATTAAAACTTTATGAGCGGAGTAGGTAATTTTTTCATTCCATCCTAAAAAACTCACTTATTCAACCTCCTTACCAATTCAGCAATCAAAACTTTTTTCTTTTCCTGCGACAAAGAAAATAGGTACTTTTTTACCATTTTTTCAGAAATCGTGAAAATATAATTGACTTTTATGACGCTGTCTTTAATTGCCCCCTCCCTTTTTGTCAATGGAATTCCTTCCATTCCGGTATTGCTCGTAACTCCCGCAATCACAATGTTCCCATGTTCTTCAAATAGAACAACAGCTGGCCTTGTCTTAATTTCAAAAGTATCTGTAAATTGCACTTGCGCAAGAATTACATCACCAGTTTTATACACTATCCCATGCCTCGTCTTCTTTGTTGCTCCACAACTCTTTCATCTTGGGCTGTTGAACTTTATGTAAGAATTCATCATAACTATTACTTTTCTTGAACGCTAAAAATGCTGAGACAGCTTTATCCAATAACTCATTATACGTTTGCCTAGGATATTCTTTGGCTTTTTTTAATTTTTCGACAGTCTTTTTATTTAATTGAATTGTTGTTACATCAACCATATATAATCATCTATGTATTGATTATATATTAACTATATAAACGTTTCTATCTATTTGGATATCAAATCCAAACATAGGCAACCTTTAAATAATTCCCTTAAATCTTTTTTCTGATGGACTCGGAAACAAAAGAAGATTACATCAAGGCAGGCAGAATTTCAGCTGAAGCTCTTGAGTACGGTAAATCCTTGATTAAGAAAGGGAACTCTCTTTTGGAAACAACTGAACTTATAGAGAAAAAAATCTATGGGCTTGGAGGCAAGCCGGCTTTTCCTGTCCAGATCTCCTGCAACGAGATTGCAGCGCATTTCTGCGTTGAAGATGATGAAAAGGCTGTTTTTGATGAGCAGGTGGTGAGCCTTGATTTGGGAGTGCATGTTAACGGAGCAATAGGGGACAATGCATTTACAATTGACCTGTCGGGCAAATATGGTGATTTGGTAAAGGCAGCGCAGAAAGCTCTTGAAGAAGCTCTGAAAATAATAAATGTAGGCACGGAATTAAGGCAGATTGGCAGGGTTATAAATGAAACAATTTCAAGCTATGGCTACGCTCCTGTAAGGAATTTGTCCGGGCATGGCTTGGACTTGTACGGAATACATACAAACCCCACGCTTCCGAATATTGATAATGGCGACAAGACAGCACTGAAAAAAGGAATGGCATTTGCTGTAGAGCCCTTCGCAACAACAGGCTCGGGAGTTGTGGTTGAAAAGGGGATGCCAACTGTGTTCATGCTTGAGCATCCAAGAAATGTCAGAAGCCCAATAACAAGGGAGGTATTGAACGAAATTATCAGCTATGAGGGCCTGCCGTTTACAAAAAGATGGCTTACAAGAAAATTCGGAGCAAAGGCAAACTTTGCATTAAGAGAGCTGGGGCAGCTTGGCATGCTCCATCAATTTCCTCCATTGGTTGAGGTCAATAAAGGCATCGTGACCCAGGCAGAGCATTCCATATTGATTGATGACCAAGGGGAAGTTATTGTTTTGACCAAGATTTAAGTTTTTTAAGAATAGTTTGTAAATCTGCCATCTCCTCTTTCCCTGTTTTCATATCCCTCAGCTTAATTTTATTCTCTTCCAATTCTTTCTTGCCTACAAAAGCAACGTATGGAATGCCAAGAGAATTTGCGTACTCAAGGTTTTTGCTTGGCCCTTTGTCATTTAAGTCAATGTCTGTGCTTATGCCCGCATCCCTTAATTGCTGCGCTATTTTCACGCTTTCATTCAATGTCTTGATTGGGATTATGTAAATTTGCGTGTTTGTTCTCTGCTTTGATTCCCGTTTCTCGAGCAAAGCGTCATAGAGCCTGTCAACCCCGAAGCTTATGCCGACTGCAGGATACCCATTTTTCCCGAGAAACGCTCCAATCATTTTGTCATATCGGCCCCCGCCGCATACAGAGCTTTTGACGCTGCTGTTTTTCAGCAAGCCTTCAAAAACAGTTCCGGTGTAATATGAAAGCCCCCTTGCAAGTGAAACATCAAAATCGGCCTCGCAATTCATATTTTTAAGATAGGATATTACATCTTCGATTTCCTTCAGCCCTTCAGAGTCCTTTAAAAATTTCTTCAGCTGGCTTATTTTCTCCTGGTTGCTGCCTTTCACATTTATAATGTCCATCATCCTGTTTATTTTTAATGTTTCAATCTTCTGCTTTTTCAGCTCCTCTTTAACAACGCCTGTCCCGAACTTCTCAAGCTTGTCTATGGACAGTATAGCGGCTTCCTGCTTTTCTTCCTGAACTCCGCAGTACTTCATTATGTCATTCAATAATTTTCTGTTGTTTATTTTTACAGTAACCTCAAGCTTCAGCTTGGCAAAGGCGGCATAAACCAAAGCAACGATTTCCGCATCTGCCGCCATTGAAGAGGAGCCGACAATGTCAACGTCGCATTGTGTGAACTGCCTGTATCTTGACGAAGCCACAGGGCCGTCCCTGAAAACTTCTCCAATCTGGTACCGCTTAAAAGGCATCTTTATGTTCGGGTTCATGCCTATGTATCTTGCCAATGGCACGGTTAAATCGTATCTTAGTCCGAGCTCCCTATCGCCTTGGTCCTTAAGCTTAAAAGTTTCCTTTAGTATTTCAGCCCCTCCTGCATATTTTGATGCCAGCAGGTCAAATTTCTCAAGAAAAGGCGTTTCCAAAGGCGCAAAGCCGTAAAGCTCAAAAACTTCCTTTAGAGTGCCGACTATCTTATCCCTCAATATCTTCTCTTCGGGCGAAAAATCCCGGGTTCCTTTTGGAAGTTGAAGGTCCATTTTAGATTCTAATAGTTGTTATATGCTTATTTATATCCCTTTTCATATTTGTCTAACAATTTGTCCTTACTCATATAAAAATGTATCACTAAAAAAGTTCAAAGTAACTGATAAAGTTTATATTGTGTATATATGGCAACCGACCTCGTAATGTCTAACAATAATTCAACAGTTATAATTACACCATATCTCCTAATCTTATATTTTGAGACGCTAGGTATGCCGTTCTGTTGCATTCTCTTTAGTTCCTTGTATAAATAAACTCCCGGAACCCATGTAGTAGCTAACCTCCCTAAACCTGTACTACCAAAAAGCTCCATATTTTCTCTATTTCGTTCGTTTTGTCCAAATGTATGGTAAAAAAGTGAGTTTTCTAAATTATAGAGAATTTTGAAATATATCAACTTTGTCAAAATTCTCTAAGAGAACTTTGAATGAAATGGTAAAAATAATGAATTTTTCAAAGTTCTCTATATGATAATTTTGAATACCTATGGGTAATTTTGCCTAACAGTTTTGAAATATTGTTTATTCCCTCCATTATTTTTGCCTTTTTGCCATTTCTATGGCTAAATCATTTAAAGTTTTTTCTTTATTTACTAGCAATCCCAAAAATCGATACATTAAATCAGAAGCTTCAGGAATAAGTTCTCCTCTGCCATAAAAAGCCTGTATCAGCTCATAAGCCTCTTCATTTAGCTTTCTTGTGACTCTTTCGTTTTCCTGAAGCATTCTTGAAGTCTCGGAGTTAGTTGGACTCTTTTTCCTATTCAATATTTGCTGGTACTCTTTGTTGATTGCTCTTCCGATTGGGCTTTCTTCTGTTTTCAATGGCGAAATTACAATCAAATCACTGAATCTTATTTTTTGCACAATGCCTAGTCCGTACTGATCGATAGTTGAGCCACTGTATACAGTATCTATGCAGCAATCATTTGTTCCACTTGCTACGGTACTTTCTAAATCTCCATTGTAGACTACGACAACTGGTTTTTTTCCATTAAATAACGGGCTTGTTTGAAGATAATTCCTGCTTGTGCACTCATATTTGCCACTTACAGCCACCCTTACTTCTAAAGGCATATCCTCTTCATTGCCTGTTTTGCTAATCAAACATAAAGTCGGCCTGAAAAACCTTGCTGACCCGTCAAACCAGTCGTAAGTATTCTCTATCTTAAGAGGGCTATTCGGGTTTTTGAATCTGTATTCATCATATAAATCATCACCAGTCGAGCCAAAAATGATATTACCCCTATTAAATTCATCAACAACAATTTGGGGAATGTCCTCGCCTCTTCTAAACAAGATTGTTAAATCACCTGCCTTTAGCTTGCCTTTTTCTAATTCTTTGGCGCTTTCTAAATCAAGGCCAGATTCCTTCATGACTTTCCATGCGTATCCTTTTAGCCCGTTGTTTTTAGGTACAACTAATGTAGACACCTTTTCTCCTGTTTGTTTGATGACATCATATATATTTTCGCGGTACATTTTTATTCACCATTGCATTTTAGTGTAAAAAGAACCTCGTTCAAACCAGCCTTTAGACCAGAAATAATCCCTGATTAGGATATCCGCAGGCTCATTATTTACAATTACTAAAACTCTATTGGTATAAAATGAGTCTATTCCCGAAGGTTCAATACTATTCGTGGCAGGGCATTTTTGTGCTCTAACAATCAGGCTTGCATTTGCGTCTTTTCCGGTCAAAGATACCAACCACCTGTAGTACACCCTGTTTAAAACATCCCAATAGTTCATTTTTCCCACTTCCCATTCCTTAACAAATTCTTTTTCACTCAATGTTAGCTTTCCTTTGATTTCTGGAATCTGAATGCTTTCAAGCATTACTTCCACTAAACTATCAAGGTTACCTATGATTTGTGAAAGTTCTTTTCTTAAGTCCCCCACCATTATGTATTTTTCTTCTTCTAGCTTCTTTTGATTGACTAACCAGTATAGACTTGCAGGGCAGGGACATTGATATATTGCTTGTTTCATCTTTTCTTCCTCCAACGTTTTACGCCCGCCGGCTTTTTATTATAGGGCAGCAGGGGAGAATTGAACTCCCACCATACGAGACCTGCATGCGCAAGCATGCTCGCTTGCGACTCCACAGTCGTATATTCTGCCTTTGAAATACTGCTGCCAGATTTATTATTCTAATGATCTCTCCCACCTCTCCCAATAACCCAAATAATCTGCTTCAACTAAGTAAGGTCCCTTCTCATTGGCTATTCGTTCCAATTTTGGTCTTAAATCAGATGATACACTAATTCGCTTCCAAGATTTTTTTAATGCCTCCTCAAATTCCATACTGTTTGAGACAGCCCCCATTTTTTCGTATTTCTCTATGGCTGCTGCCAAGCCCTTAGGCAATGCCGGATTTCCGCCCGACTGCAATATTTTTTTAAGTGCCGCATATTTCCTCTCGGCTCTATCAATTATATCGAATTTTTCATCTTGTCCTGACATTTTAATCATTACTCCACGTTTAAAGTCCGTCGGCTAATTTTTAAATATTAACTAAATAAACAGATAAAAACAATGCAAGAATCTAGCAATGATGATGGATAGAAATAACACTGCC
>CAZFEZ010000014.1:7622-11794 GCA_964518225.1 uncultured Methanosarcinales archaeon
TAAATCAGAACTAAGTTTACTCACAATGAAGACAACCAACTCGTTTCATAATCATAGGAAAACACCGCTTGTATTTAAAACTTTTTATTTTGTTACTAGTTTGTAGTGCTTACTTAATAAATTTTGTCATAGAACTGAGCCTGTTTATCTTATAATCTCCATTTATTCTGTATCCGATTGTGATACATCCCGCTCTTTTGCCTGCAAGCATGTCGTTTTTAGTGTCGCCAACCAGGACAGCATTCGCTGGACTGACTTTCAGCTTTCGGCAAGCCTTAAACACAAGCTCGGGAGAAGGCTTGCCATGCCTTACATCATCCATTGTGACAATAGCATCAAAATATTTCACCAGTTTAAACTTCCTTAATATTTTATGCACTAAAGTTTTTTGAGAATTTGTTATCAGCGCAGTTTTTATGCCGGTCTTTTTTATTTTCCCAAGTGCTGGGGCCGTGCTTTTAAATATCCTGATATTCCTTAGGCGCTTCTCAAAAAAATTATTGTAGGCGTGCTCTACCTGTTTTATATCAGCGCTGCCAAAATAGAGCCTGGAAGCCCTGTCAATCGACATTCCGAATATTCGGGCAAACTGCCTCCGCGGCATGGCAGTTTTGCCAAACAACTTAAGAGTGTCATTAAACACATAAAACCATGCACCGATAGAATCTACCAGTACTCCGTCCAAGTCAAACAAAACTGCCTTAACTTCCCTTTTTCGCACGGTATCTCCCCCTTTTTTCAACAGCTTCAAGCCTTTTTAATGTTGCATCGCCTTTAGCTGCTTCTTTCCTGTAAGAGCCGAGGGCGCATTTAAAGCATTCCTCCCCAATCCTGTAATGCTTTGACTTTAGGCCTTCCTCAAGCAGATGCAGGTCAACAGCCCTGTCCTCTGCCTTTTCCGAGAAGAATGACAATCCAAAGTCGATAAAATAAATTTCTTTGCTGAGAATCATGTTTGAGGTTGTCAGATCCCCGTGAATGACTGAGTTATTGTGCAGAACCGCAACTTTTTTTCCAATTTCAGCGCACAATTTTTTGTAGTCAGACTGCTCCAGAATACCCTTCACAAGCCTTCCGCTTATCTTTTCAATTATTAGATTCTCCTTTTCATCATTTTTTATAAGCCTAGGCGCCGGAAAATTTATTCCTTCCAGCTTCTGTAGCATCTTTGCTTCCCTTCTTGTCCTTGAGCCCCTTAATTTCTCATCTATCTCTTTAACGCGGTAGGATTTAGAAAATCTGTTTTTAACAATCAGATTACGCTCCAAAAATAGCCTTGCCTCGGCACCCTGCGCTATCAACATCTTTGGCATTTTAATCAAGGAGAACAGCAAGCTTCTTTATATCTTTATTTGCCACATGAGTGTAAATCTGGGTGGTTTGAAGATTTGAATGGCCCAAAAGCTTTTGTATGTGCCTTATGTCTGCGCCTGCCTCAAGAAGATGAGTTGCAAAGCTGTGCCTTAAAGTGTGCGGCGACACAGTCTTGGTGATTTTTGCCTTTTTTGCAGCATTCCTGACAATCACCTGTATTGTCCTTTTATCATATTTCTTCCCAAGATTGGAAAGGAAGACAAACCCTCCATCTTTTATATTGAAATATTCAATAAACTTTTTTAGCTTGTCGTGCAGAAAGATTACCCTCTCTTTTTCGCCTTTTGCTGCCTTAAGATGGATCATTCCTCTTTGGAAATCCATGTCTTCCCATCGGAGATTAACAATCTCGCTAAGCCTTATCCCGGTATAATAAAGGAACATCAAAACTAGCCGGTGCTTTAGGTTCAGTGTAGCCTCGAGCATTCTGCTTATTTCCTCTTTGCTCAGGACTACTGGCAGCTTTCCCTTGTTTTTGGCAAGAGGTATGCTTTCATCGAATTCCTGCCTTAGCACATTCTCATAAAAAAATTTCAGCGCAAAATAAGCGGACCTTATAGCTGAGCGGCTTTTATCAGCGTACCCAAGCAAAAACTCCCTTGGCTGAAGCCCTGACTCAACGAACTTCCTTATTATCAATGTATAAGCTTTTTCAGTCTGCCTTGAGTGCTTCCTAAGCCCTAACTCCTCGGACAGCTTGCTAAGATAAATATGGCTGTCTTCCATAAAAACGCCATGGATAACCCAAAGCATATAAAAACTTCGCTTTAACATGCCTGACAACTATTAAACGGCAATTAAAACTGCGTTTAATAGTTGTTTTCCAAAATATTACTCGGGACACACAATTCAATTTGGTAGAAAGGGGACGACGGATTTTATGGAAATATTTTTATATTATTAATATTTAACACCGTATATGGAAGAACCAATTAAAGAATACATACCTCAAACATCAAATATCATCATCATTAATAAAATTTTGCTAAGTTTTATTGTTATTACGTACATTTGGTTGGGATTTTATCCTCCAGAAAATACTTCAAAATTCTTCTCAATAATTGGAAGAATTTTATTCATTCCTACTTTATTAATCCTAATTTATTTATTTCTAACAGATTATTCTTATAAAAAAAGATGTAAAATAATTCAAATTTACAAGAACAAAGTAATTCTTATAATTCCCTTTCTAAATAATTTTAAACTAACTTTAACTAAAAAAGATGTAAATTCTGTTTTTAAGAAAAATGTTTGTGGGACTCCAATGGTTTGGATAAAGTTGAAAAATCCTAAATCGTATGTCAAAAAAAATTCCTTAGTAAACCCACCATACGATTTTATATATTCTCTAGTGCATTACATAATATTCAAACTACATAAGATTCCAATTAAATTTAGCCAGTTTGAGTTTAAATCGAAAGAAGATGCAAAATACATCAATAGGAATATTCTCAAAATAAACACGAAAAAGGGAGGACATTTATTCTTTCCTAAAACTTATTATCATCGGAATTTTGACAGTATTTTTAAAGATTTAAAGAAAACTCTACAGTAATGTCGTCCCCTTTCTGTTCTTAATTTTACATATCGCTTCGCTCTGTGAGAATTGTGTGTCCCTGCGTCATACTCTCTCACTTCGTTCGAGCCACGCTGCGCTCTCGCTTCGCTCGGGTCGGAAAACACCGAAGAACAGCGAGAAATGTGTTACGATTTGGCTTGAAATTCTAGTTTTGTTACAGGAATAATACAAATTCCGAACAAGGTATAATAATGACGGTGCTTATGCTATGATTATGGAAACCAAAAGGCAAAATGTATTCGAGAAAATACATAACTTTACACTTATAATTAAAAAAGAACTCGGTGAAATTCCAAAAGAACGCTTAAAATTCTTGGTGCAACGCCTAGCCAATTGGCAACACAAGTCGAAAGCCGAAAAGAAAAAGATAAAGTTGCCGAAAGAAGCAGTAATGCTTTTAGAGGTAATGCTTAGGAGCAAATGCAACCCATCTACCGTCTACAGATGGATTCTTCTTGAAGAAAGCTCTCTTGAAATAAAAGAGCAATTACAAGCTGGTGCTGTCAGCTTAAGAAATGCTTCAAAGCTAAAAAAATCTCTAAGAGGTCAATTAGCCATAAATGAAAATCAGTTAAGAAACATGGTTCTTTTTGAAATTGACCGTTATATCGAGGTGTGAAACATGAAAATAAGAAATGTCAGAAGTAAAATGCAACAGGACAGAGCGTTTACCTGTGGGAAGAACAAACTACCGCATATCTTCAGTAAAGATGAACTCAAAAAATTGCTTGCTGTGGTTGACGACGTAAGAATGGTAATGGTAATCTTCTTAGGGACTTTTCTTGGGTTGAGGATAGGTGAAATCGTAAAGCTAAAATGGACAGAGGTTGATTTTGACAGGAAAAACATTAAGGTGCTGGACGGAAAAAACACTAAGCGTTATAAGAGCGGTTACGGAAAGGACAGAATCGTGCCTGCACTAGACCCTTTCTTGAGCATACTCAAAAGCTGGAAAGCAATGAATCCGAATGAAATTTATGTTATACCTCATCCCAACTCTGAAGGCAGGGAAAAAAGCGAAAATTTTAAGAGATTTAACTCTGTGGTCAGAACATTTCAAAAAAGTTTTACAAGACTTTTGAGAGAATTAGGGCTTCTTGAGGTTGATTATTACCAAAAAAACAAAACTCCTAGATATAAGTTGCACCTACATTCTTTGAGGCATACCTGTGGATGTAATTTGAGAAAAAGAGGCATGAAAATTGAGTAGTTTAGGCAA
>CAZFEZ010000015.1:0-11613 GCA_964518225.1 uncultured Methanosarcinales archaeon
ATATCATGTCGTCAACTTCTGTCGGCACGAGTATTGATGTCAAAACCAATGGCGCATCCTGGGTTGAGCCTCTTGAATCCGGCAGGAACTGCCTTGAAAAATTTAATAGCGCATCCATCAAAAGCGTGACTGACGCCTCATCCCCATCGCAATCCCGCCTAGTAGCGGCGTGGAACAGCGGATGCGCGTAAAATGCCTGAGTTTTGGAAAAGCCGATTATCCTGCCCACAATGCCTGCTGATGTGTGCGGCGCTAACGCAACAACCAAATGGCCCGTCAAATCTTTTTCTGCCCCAAATTTGTAGAATTTTTTTTGTTTGTACAGCAAGGCCAGCAGCTCGTCAATGAACATGCCGACGTTGTACAGTATCTTGTCTGCGCCGATTTCCGGGGCATCCTCGCATTTTGGAAGTATTATGTCTTGCGGCTTGAGCTCTAGCACCTGGTCGATGTCACTCAGCTCCAAGTCGTTGATATCATGAGTGTACCCCATTTCTTTTAGCTCATCTATTGAAGTTCCGATCTCTGTGGGCTTGAAGTGGGTTATCGGAAGCTGTGTCATGTCATACCTTGTAGTGCCGTCCCTGTTGACGGGCAGGTCATATTTTGCCCTCAGTATGCCCTTTGCAAAATGCTCCGGAGTGTGGTTTTTGCTTGATGTGCCCCTTACTCCCTTTATCAAATCGGGGTATTGCGGCATGCCAAGCTTTTTCAGGATATTTTTGAAATAATTGTTGATGTCTATGCGCTGTTTCTTGTATTGCGGCGCTTCGCCGTGTCTGCATTTTGCATCCTGAACAGCGCCGCAGGAGCTGCAATGGCCCATTTTTTTTGTTTTTGTGTCACATTGCTCGCATACGCTGAGGATTGTTTCTTTTCTGCATTTGTCGCAGAAGCGCATGGGGAACTCCGCCTCTATGTAGCCGAGCTCCATTGCGCTTTGGAATGCGCGTGTCTTGCCTCCTTCTTTTCCAACGGGAAATAAAGTGTGCGGGTTGCCGTCAAGCTTCCTCACCTTTCCTTTTTCAGGCCTGCCCATCCTGGCCCCTATAAAGATTCCAGACTTGTCCCTTATTTTTATTTTTGATACTGAATTGATCATGCCTAGCGCGTCTTCAGATTCTATAAGTTTGTACTGCCCATGGAAATCATTCTCGCCCAGCTTCAGCAAGGCAAACAATATCTCAGCGTCTTCCTTCTCTATTATGGTGTATTCATTATTCACAAAAATGTGCGGCACTCCTGCCAATTCGAGCACTCTTTTTCCCACTTCGTTTCTCGGCAATACAATTTTGTTTGCACTGCTGCCGTCAAACTCCAATCTTGCTGATGTAAGCCATTTCAGCAGTTCAAGAAAGTCTTCTCTCGATATGGTTTTCCAGTGGTAAGTATAGTAAGGATGCAGCGGAACTTCAAGCTTCCGGCTTAGCATCAAAGCTGTTGCCGGATCCGGCCTCTCAGTTAGGCATTCTTTGGTTAATTTTTCCAGATGATCTCTGTTTATGTTGGTTAACTGCGACAGCTTCTCATAATCCAGAGAGCCCAATAATTTTGTTGCTGCCCTTTCAGCTTCTAATGCCCACCATTCCTCGCAGTAGCCTGCCGGCGCCAAAGTGTGCCCTCTATTAAAAAAGTCGCCATAGCTGATTAAGATGTCCCCAAGAAATAAGATTTCCTTGACAGAGCTGACAAGCTCTTTTGCTTTTTGCTCGGTATCTATCCTGACTACGCTGTTGTCGTTTAGCTTCACAATGGGCCCGTCTATGGTGTCGCAAATTGTGACGGCCGTTGCCTTTCCAGGCCTTTCGACCTTGAGTTGCGTGCCTATGGCTATATATCTGTCTAAGATTACCATTGTTGCAGGATGTATTGCTGATGCTGAATATCCAGACGTCCTGCATCTTCCGTATCTCAGCCTGAATCCCCCTACAGACAGAGGGTGTGTAAGCACGGGTCTTCCGCTGACTAAATCTTCTATATACGTATATATCGGCATTATGCCTTTTTTTGGCGCTTTTTGCTTTGCCTTTGTTTCTTTCTGCAAATGCACGAATTCCTGCAGGAATGACCAATGCCCTAATCCAAAATCGCCGCCCCATTTTTTCAGTTGGATCCATATTTTGGCTGCTTTCTGCGCAATGCATTCCCCCATGACAAGGCAGGGCCCGCTTCTTATTCTATTTGTTTCTATCCTACCAATATCCTTGTGATTTGAAACCTCCAAATCCTCTGACGCATCGCCGTCGATTTGCATAGGGAGATTCCTGACCAGGAATAGTATCTCATTTTCAGTCGGCAGATACTGCAGGTTTGTGATTCTTTCATGATAATCATAAAGCTCAGTCACCATCC
Organism: uncultured Methanosarcinales archaeon; assembly: GCA_964518225.1. Classification (GTDB taxonomy): domain Archaea; phylum Nanobdellota; class Nanobdellia; order Woesearchaeales; family GW2011-AR4. Next base: position 2,353 of record CAZFEZ010000015.1, read on the forward strand.
TTTTTGCCTCTTTTTCTGTAGGATCATAAGTGCTGTACCCCATATTCTTGCGTATGTAATCTGCTATCACGATGCTTAATGCCCCTGCTGTGCCTCCCGCGCTTCTTATCGGGCCGGAATACATCAGGGCAAGATACTCTCCTCCGTCCAGCCTCTTCCTGATTTTTAATCCTACAAATCCTTCCAAAGGCGAAGCTACAACTCCAAGAGTTGAGTATGCCAGCCCGATCCTGATGCCCGTTTCTATTGCCTCTTTTTCTGTATCAAATTTGCAGAATTTTTGCTGGGATGTTTCAAGGGAAACTGTCAGCGCAACTCTCCAGTCAAGTTTCCCGTAAATAGATTCCAGCTCTTTTATCCTTGCAGGTATGCCTGAATTCATTATTTGGGGGGCTGCCACGCTCACTAATCCCTCGACGCGCTCCGCCATGTTTTTGGCAAGCGGAATGTTTACTGTATCTTCCGGATCGTAGCCCAACAGCCTTGCTGCGTTTGCCATGGCATAAGCATGATCAACTTTTTTCATTATGTCATTTGTATATCTGATTTCTTTTGCCATTTTTACTGCCCGAACTTCAATATCTTGATATCCCTTGTTTTTAAGTTTACAATCGGAACTCGGCTGGGCTCCGGGTTATGCCCTACTTTTTCCTGAAATTTGGTTTTGCCCTGCCAGCAGCTTCCACATATCAGCGTGGTGTTTCTGTAGCTGGCTGTTGCGGTCTTATGTATATGGCCGCTGAGAAAAAAATCCGGCACTTTTTCCATGACTAGAGGATCCCTATTCCTGTCCGGGATGTATTGTGTGGAAAGGTGTGTTGGCGCAACATGCCTTCTCTTTAGGAGAAACTTCATGATCAAGTCTGCCCTGTCGTAGCCGCCCTGGCCCCTTAATGAATCGACCTCTGCTATAAAATAGTCGAACGAGTAGCCATGGTACATCATAACGTCAAACCCCGAAAAATTAGATGACGCGTGCACATTTACCAGTGACGGGTTTGAAACCATGACAGCATTGTTGAGCTCGTACATTGGCTTTGCAAAATCTTTTGAGAGCGCAGGCTGCGGCTCCGAAAGCCTGAGCGCGTCGTGATTGCCCGGGCATATCACCAGAGGGATGTGCTGCGGTATTTGCTTTAAAAGCTCAGCGCACTCCCTGTATTGCTGGTAAATGTCCTTTGTCAGGAGCTCTTTGTCCTGGTCCGGGTAGATTCCGCACCCGTCGACTAAATCCCCTGCAATGAAGATATATTCCACGTTTTTTGCTATGTGTTTTTGCTGCTCATTTCCCATGTCGCCGTTTATCCATTTCAGGAATTTCTCAAAATCCTCCGGAAGAAATTTTGACGAGCCTACGTGCAGGTCTGATAAGAACAATGCGTATTTCTCCTCCTGCATTTTTTTAAGCTCTTTGTTTGCAGGCACATCCGGCCAGATTATGCTGCCTGCAAATACAAAGCTTCCGACATTGACCCCGATTACGCCGATAACCTCATCCAGAACTATGTCTTTTGCCTCGTTGAGCAATCTTGGCTTGTTCTTGTTAACCAAGACTTTTATCTGCCCCGTCGGATCCTCTAAGATTAGGAGTATGTTGCCGTTCTTTGTTATCTGCTTGTCGCTCACTATGCCGATAATTGGTATGGTCTCCCTGTCCTTTTTTGTCAGTACCTTGCTGATGGAGATTGTGCTGTTAAGCTCCTGGTGCTGCTTTAGTATTTTTTCTATTGCTTTGTACCTGTTGTTGAAGTAGTCGACAAAATCCTGGATATCCCTCTTTTTTGGCTCTTCCCTGTAGGAGTGCACAACATTGATTTTTTGCTCTTTCGGGGCTTGTGTTTGTATTGGTTGCTCTTTTTTTAGTTTTGATTCTTCAATCAGTTTCCTCAAGTCCAGATCAATGACTGCGAGCTCTTCTGTGTGTTTAGATTTTAAGGCATCTTCTATTGCAGACATCTGCTCTTGGCCATCAATAACACTCAAAAGCTCCGAGCTTATCAGCACCCCTTTTTTTAGGAAAGTGCCTATGATTTCGCGTTTTTTTTTTATGAGTTCCTGCTCCATCTTAAACACGTATGCTTTCTTCAAGAATATTTTTTATTTTTGACAGGACTTCTGCGCTTATTTCGAGTGAGATGTCCCTTGTCCTGCCGTACCTGCCTTTGGAGATCACCTTTGCGTTAACAATCCCAAGCATGTCAAATTCAGAGATTATATCGGATATCCTTCTTTGGGTCAGCATGCTTGTCTTTGTCTTGTTGCATAATGACTTGTATACCTCATAAACCTCGCCGGTAAACAGGTTATTGCCCCTGTTCGGGTGAAGTGAGAGTATTGAATAAAGCACAAGATGGTATTGTTTGGGTTGGGTTGTGATTATCTCTATTACCCTGTCCCTGTCAATCTTTTCTTCAGCTTCATCAATATGGGACAGGTTGATTTTCTTTGAGTTCTTCCTGTCTGCCGTTTCGCCAGCTACCCTAAGAAGCTCCAATGCGCGCCGGGCATCCCCATGGTCTCTGGCAGCATACGCCGCGCATTTTTCTACAACACCGTGCTCAAGCACGTCCTTGTTGAATGCAACCTCTGACCTCTGCTTGAGGATTGCCTGTATTTGGATGGCATTATACGGTGGAAAAATAATTTCTTCTTCTGAAAGTGAGGACTTAACCCTAGGGTCTAGGTTGTCAACAAACATTATGTCGTTAGAAATTCCAATCAGGGAGATTTGGGAGCTTGTATCCTCTTCATTTATTCTTGTAAGGTTGTAGAGCGCATTGTCCCCTGTTTTGTTGACGAGCTGGTCTATCTCGTCCAATATCAGGATATAGTTTTGTTTTTGTTTGTTTAGTGCTTTGAAAAATGCCCTGTAAACTTCCTCTGTCGGCAGCCCCGTTGGGGGGATCGCCTTTCCCAATTCTCTTGCCAGCTGCGCTATCAGCCGGTATTCTGTGTCGGCGCTCCTTTTCAGCTTGCAGTTGACATAAATCACTTTTAATGGGATGCCCTCCCTTTCAGCAATGGATATCAATTTTTGTGTTGTGTACTTTATTGTGAGTGTTTTTCCTGTACCGGTTTTCCCATAAATAAAAAAATTAGATGGCTTGTCGCCCCTCAAAGCAGGGGCAAGGACATTTGCAATTTGTTTTGTCTGTTCCTCCCTATGTAAAATTGTTTCTGGGGTGTAAGAAGACTGCAGCGCCCTTTTATCAAAAAAGACGCTTTCTTTTCTCAGAAATCCTTCAAAAAAAACATCCAACCCCCTTTCTACCATAGATTTCCAGATGAAGTGGGGGTATTTAAACATTTCTTTTGTATAGCCCACCCCATCATTTCCTATGGAAATGTTTGTATTTGTGTTTTTATCATTTATTTATATTTATTTTCTATATAGAAAAATATAATAATAAAATATTAATATATCATATAAAAAAACAAAAGAATAAAATCTCCACTAGAAGAAAAGGAGTGAGGCTAGCATCATTCGTCACTTAAAAATAATAAAAAACAAAACATTTTTAAATTAAGTTGCATAACTATAATAAAATGCTTACACAAGACACAAAAGAATCATTAAAGAAGCTTGGGCTGAACAGCTACGAGCTAAGGCTCTGGACAGCTTTGCTTTCCAGGGGGGTGTCAACAGCAGGAGAGCTAAGCGACATAGCAAATGTTCCAAGGTCAAGAAGCTATGATGTTCTGGAATCCCTTGAGAAGAAAGGATTTGTCATAATGAAGCTTGGCAAGCCGATCAAATACATAGCAGTTCCTCCCAAGGAAGTTGTTGAAAGGGTTAAGAAGAACGTTCAGGATTATGCCAAGGAGGAGGTTAAGAAGCTTAGTGATTTAAGGAACACTGAGATTATAGATGAATTAAGCACACTGCACACACAGGGAGTTGAGCTGGTGGAGCCTGCTGACCTAAGCGGTTCATTAAGGGGGAGGCATAACCTGTATAACCATTTAGGGTACATGCTGAAGCAAGCAGAAAGGAATGTGGTGATGTCTGTGGCTGAAAATGAGTTTTTACCTTTAGTTGAAAATTTAAAGCAACTGCTTGAAAAGCTCAAAAGGAAAAACATCAAAATAACAATTTTAACCCAGCTAAACACCAAAACAAGAAAACGTATTGAAGAAATAAGGCAATTTGCCGAAGTTAAGCACACCAGCAACAAGGCGAGATTTTGCATTATTGATGGAAAAGAGCTGATGTTCATGGTTTTTGATTATGATAATGTGCATCCAAGCTACGATGCAGGCATATGGGTCAGCACACAGCTTGCAGTAGACATGGAAAAATTTCTCTGAGATTGCATAACCTTTAAATACAAACCAAACCACTTAAATCTCATGTTGGGAGACAATAAAGACTACAAATTCTTTGTCACGATACTCGCCTTGGCCATCATTACATCAATCTTCTTCCATATTTTCTTCAGGCAGGGCACCGAAGCAAGCTTCAGTGAAATCTACTTTCCATTTCCAGATGGCCTTCCCAATCAGGTAGTTTTGGGCCAAAGCTACAATTTCACCTTCCTTGTAAAGAACAATGAGGGCAAGCCGGCAACCTATGGCTACAGTTCGAAACTGGAGCTTTTCAACCTTTATGACACCACTGAAGGAATATACAAATGCGTTGCGCAGCAGAGGAAAAAAGTGCTGATTGGATGGCTTTATGCCAATGAAACAAACGAAACCCTTCAATCGGATAACAACAAGATCACAGGCTACGCTTCTTATTCTCCCGAACCTTTCCAATCACCCAGTCCAACAACCATCTACTCACAGAGCGACGATTACGGAAGGATAGACTGGGATTCATATATCATTGAGTACTCTTACGAGAATTTACTTGGAGGTGGGAGCTTCACAACTTTCTTTTACAACAACGACAGTGTCAAATATTCTTTCAAAATAATCTATGAAACATCAGAAGTGGAATTCATATATCCTGAAAAAGGCGCAGTAAAATCAGAAAAAAGAAAAATAGATTTGAACAAACAGGGCCATAATATCATCATCAATGCGAGCGGAAACACACTCAGGTACAAAATAGACGGACAGCCTTTATTCAACAAAAGCATCCATAACTTAACAGACGGTAAAATAGGATTCAGGATGGATGACAGCTACATTTTGCTGGGAAGAATGATAACTTACAAAGACACCCCTATCCAAGTCACGAGCTCAAAATATATAAGGGAGTATGATATAGATAATTCATTAATAATCTCAAAAATAGAGGAATACAGGGAAGCCTCTGAGGAAAAGTACACTTTATACAGAAACTTAGTTAATACAACAGAAGAATGCACAGTTCCGGAATGCGAAGCCCTTAGGTCCTTTTTAAACAATCCGCAAAGCCCCCACTTTAATATCAGCATTATGAACGAAACAGGGGTAGTTTCATTATTGGAATTAAACAAAGCAACCGCGCTTCCAAACTACTACATAACACAGAACATTTCAGCTTCAAAGCTGTTCTGGACAAACTACACAACAAGGATTTATTTCCAGACCTTTGTCAAGGCGCATTCATTCGTTATAAGCATTGACAAGAGCTTGATGGTGGTCTTCCACAACCAGAACATGTATTTTGCATCAAAAAGTGAAGGCAACTGGGCCATACACCGAAGAAGGAGTTATGTTGAAATTGGCGTGAATGAGCTTTTGCTGGAGGCCAAAGACGGCAACATAGTGTTTTACATAAACAAAATTCCAATCTTCAGCTTTAAAAAAGAAATAAACTTCAAGGATGTGGCATTATACACAAAAAACACTTTTGTGGTGTTTGATGATATAACCGTAACAAACAAGGATGGGAAGTGCAGGTTTAACTCAATCTCAAAAGACTGCAAAAGGGCATATTCAATTGAGTCAGAAAGAAGGATATCTTCCAGCGGCCAGCTCAGGATTGTTACAGAGCCCATAAAGTTCTCTGCAGGCATAGCCCTTGCGCCTTTTATTGGGGTGGCGGGCATTTTTGAAACAGGGGCGCAAAACACAACCACAAACAGATCCGCACGCCCATCAGCAAAACAGCTAATTGAATATGAAATCGAGATCAACCGGTCCCTTGTTAATACGAACATTCCGTCTGAAAAGTACATATTTGACGGCAGGAATGCAAGGCTACTCAACCAGACAAACTACAGCTTTGCCTTCAACTTCCATCTGCTTGAAGGGGTGCGCCTCATAGAAACATCATTTTATGACAACACCAACACAGAAATATCCAAATTTGTAATTAACCAGCCATCCAGCGAGGTCTACCTTTTTACCAACCACCAAGGCTCCGTTGTCAAGAGCACGGCAGTATTCAATGTAAGCAGGTATGAAGGGCATAAATTTGAAATGGCTTTTGATTCAGACAAGACTTCGTATCACATTGACAACAAGAAAATATTTGACATTGGGGGGGTGGATATGTCAAACGGGTATCTCTCAATATCCACTTACAGCACTTACGCCGACATAACAGATATAAGGGTTTATGACCAAAACTTAAGGAGGTTTATCCCATACACGATAAATGAAGACCCCTGCAAGCTCAGAAAAATAGATGAAATTCCCATTGTTAAGGGCCCCCTTTATCTCGGAGATAACGAGAACAAAACAATAACTTCAGGCTTTTCAATCAGCAAAGATTTTGATTACGGCAAGGTAAGCGCTGCATTAAAGCAGGAGGCAAAAAATGAAAGCGAGATACATTTCTGGGTGGTGAGGGATGATTAGCCTTTTATCAATCATCGGATTGCTGTTTGCTCTGTTTATACCTGGATTTTTGATAACATTAATATTCTTCAGGGAATCTGAGGCGCTTGAAAGAATAATTCTCAGCATAACTTTCAGCATCATGCTCAGCATTGCCATCGGTATATCGCTAGGCTATGACAAGAATGTCAAGGAATTCACCGGAGGCATTAATCCCAAGAATGTCTGGCTGTGGGAGCTTATAACCACTTCAGCGCTTCTGGCTGTCGTGCTGGTCATGCATAGGCAGAAGCTTGCCATAAATAACCTCATGAATCTAAGGAAAAGATTTAAAACTCCAGGTATAAAGCTAAGAAAGGAAAAGGAGTCTGTAAAATACAAGAAACTTTAAAATGATCAAGGCTTTTAAGAAGGAAGGGTTCAGGCAGTTTGTCATAAGGACTTCGGCATTCTTTGGAATATTGTTTGCCGTGCAGTTCTGGATTTTTCTTTATTTTTCGAAAACTGCTTTTTTCAAAAAGCATCTTCTTATACCTACAGATTTCTATTTCAAGATGCTTCAGGGGCTGAGCAAGCAGGACTTTCTCAACAGCTTTATCTTTGTTGTTGTGGCTTTCCTGCTTTGGAGGAGGCAGGACATACTTAATTTTAAAGGTTATGATCAAAATAAAAAACAGACAATAATCTTCGGCAGTCTTGCAGTCTTGTCCCTTATTTTGCACTATGTTTTCAAGCACTGGGTTGTTGTCAACATAAGCTTCGCTTTGGGGCATGTGACTCTTGTTACACTGGCAAAGTACGGATTTAACATCATGTTTGTTGTTTTTTTGGCGTTTGCAGTCTACAATAGTAATTTTATAAAATTGTTTATTAAGAGCTATTACAAAAGCATAATTTTTTTCGCTGCAATCTTGTTTTTGTATTACTGGCTAATCGGCTGGTTTCAGGACTCATGGCTGTTTTTCAGCACAATTGTCGGGAAGATTCTGCGCTACATCTTCTCATTGTTTTTTGATAAGGTTGTGTTTTATACGACTCCAACAGCTGGCCCTGTTCTTGGAGTCAATGATTTCAGGGTCGGCATCAGCAAGGTTTGCTCCGGGATAGACTCTTTGCTGTTTTTTATATCTCTTTTTGCCATACTGGTTGTGCTTAACTGGAAAGAACTGGACAAAAAAAGAATGGCAATATTATTTGTGCCCGGTGTGATAGGGACTTTCATCTTCAACATAATAAGGGTGTTTTTGATAATCCTCATTGCGCAGAAATATCCTGATTTTGCAGTTGACCTGTTCCATACAAATGCAGGCTGGATCCTGTTCCTGGGGTATTTCATAGCTTTCTGGCATTTTGGCAGCAAATGGGTGCTGAAAAATGGCTAAGCACATTCTTGTGACCGGAGGGGCAGGGTTTATAGGAAGCCACACAGCTGATTTGCTTATTTCGGAGGGTTATAAGGTTACTGCGCTTGACGACTTATCAACAGGCAAAAGAGAATATATCAATGAAAGGGCAAAGTTTGTTTTTTCTGGCATCACTAAATTAGATATCAAGAAATTCAGGAAAATAGATGCAGTCATACATTGCGCTGCGCAGATCAGCGTTTCAAAATCAGTGCGCGAGCCGGTAAGCGACGCTCAAATAAACGTGCTTGGGAGCTTAAATCTTCTTGAAATGTGTAGGAAGCTTGGCATCGGGAAATTTGTCTTTGCGAGCACAGGGGGGGCGATATACGGCAGTGCTCCAAAAGCATTTCCGATAAATGAAAGCCAGATAGAGGCTCCTGAAAGCCCTTATGCAGTTTCAAAAAAAAGTGTTGAGCTTTACATGGATTTTTACAGGAAAACATATGGCATTGACTGCATAAGCCTTAGGTATGCGAATGTCTATGGGCCCAGGCAGGATTATCTTGGCGAAGCCGGAGTTATAGCAATATTCATCAACCAGCTTTTAAGAAACCAAAAGCCAGTGATTTTTGGGAACGGGAGGCAAACAAGGGATTTTGTTTATGCTGAAGATGTTGCATTTGCAAATCTTGCGGCGCTGAACAAAAAAACTATTTCAAAAAAAATAAACATCGGCACAGCCAGGGAGACCAGCATCAGCAGCCTATACAGTTCAATAGCGAATATAATGGGCAATCACATTAAACCAATTCATGAAAAGCCAAGAAAGGGGGATGTGATGCGAAGCTCTTTGGATGTCAAACTGGCAAAAAAAGAGCTGGGGTGGGAGCCGAAAGTTAAGCTTGAAGATGGACTAAAAAGAACTATCAAGTGGTTTTCCAAAAATTAAACCGGGATTAATCAGCATTTCTATGCTATCTTTTCAAGCCCAGGCGCACACCAAGCAAATGTTATGGCAAAAGACACAAGTTTTTAGACAATGCATATGTCTTTTGCTTATTTCGAACGGACAACTATTGTCTAATTATCTTTGTCCGTGAGTATGGCTTTTAATTGATTGCTGAATTATTTACTCCGCATACAAATTTTTTCAGTAACATTTTTAAATGCAGTTCTTATACCACTATAAAATGACTACAAT